>PQAQ01000261.1 GCA_003105305.1 Candidatus Methylomirabilota bacterium | reverse complement strand
GATATCGGACCGACGCTCTTCCGCTGGCTCGAACGTCAGGCCCCCGAGACCGCTCGGCGCATAATCGAGGGCGATCGCGACAGCATGGTTCGGTGGGGCGGCCATGGCAATGCCCTGGCCCACCCGTACGTTCATGCCATCCTGCCGCTCGCCGACCCGCAAGACCGCGCCACGCTGGTCAGGTGGGGGATCGCCGAGTTCAAGGCCCGCTTCGGCCGTGAGCCGGAGGGGATGTGGCTTCCGGAAACGGGCGTGGACTTGGCGACACTCACACTGCTCCGTAAATACGGGATCCGTTATACCGTCCTGGCGCCCTGGCAGGCAACCCATTTTCGCGTGTCCGGCGATGAGCGGTGGTATGAACTCGGCTCGAACTGGATCGATCCCTCGCGCCCGTACAGGTGTCGTCTGCCGCGCGGGGGCGCCATCGATCTGTTTTTCTACGATGCGGGCCTGTCGCGCGCCATCGCCTTTGAGGGCCTGCTGCAAGGTCCCGATCGTCTCGCCGGCCGCCTCTCCGAGGTATCCCGTAATTTGCCGTCACGCGTGCATATCCTCTGCACCGATGGGGAATCATACGGCCATCACACCAGGTTCGGGGAGCGCGCGCTCGCCGCTCTGCTGGCGAAAGAGTCTGCCTCGAAGGAGTTCGTCGTCACCAACTTCGGGGCCTATCTCGCGAGCGCGCCTCCTACGAGTGAGGTTGTCATTCGAGAGGAGAGCGCCTGGAGTTGCGCCCATGGCCTGGGGCGGTGGAAGGAAGACTGCGGGTGCAGCACGGGCGGCCAGTCGGGCTGGCGCCAGGGCTGGCGGGCTCCGTTCCGGGAGGCTATCGACGGTCTTTGCAGCGATCTGCGTCGACTGTTCGCAGAACAGGCGGGTCGCTTGTTCACCGATGTCTGGGCCGCGAGAAACGATTATATTACCGTACTCCTCGATCGAAGCCAGCCCTCAATTGAGCAGTTCTTCAGCGCGCACGGTCGCCGATCGTTTTCGACGCAGGACAGAGCGGCGGCGCTGCAACTGCTGGAGATGCAGCGACATGCCTTGCTGATGCAGTCCAGCGACGGCTGGTTCTTTAGCGACATCTCCGATATCGAGGCCGTGCAAAACCTCAAACACGCGGCGCGGGCCCTCGACCTCGCCTCTGCTTTTGCGTCGCCGCACCTCGAAGCGCGATTCGTAGCCAGACTTCAGGCCGCCAAGAGCAATATCCCTGCCGAACGCGATGGTCGGCGTATCTGGGAGGTCCGGGCTCGACCGGCGAGAGTGGATCTAACCCAGCCGGCCGCCCTGTACGCCATGCGGTCGCTGAGGGCGCACCTGCCCGATCCCTATCGCATCCACACGTTCGACCTCCGACGATTAAGCCTTGAGCGTCTATCCCTCACGAATGGGACGATGCTGGTCGGCGGCGTCGACGTCTGCTCATTCCTCACCTATGAACGTCAGGAATTCGGATTCATCCTGAGATGGTCCGATACCGATGGGATGGCCGGCTCTCTGTTTCCTTGGAGGGGTCAGGAGGATCTTCATCGACAGCAGGATGCATTCGAGGATCAGGTCGACGCCGCGTCCTCCCCACGCGACACCCAGGTGACGCCGATCACACTGAAGATGCTTTCCGCAGACGAGCGACAGGAAATCCTCATGATGCTGTACGGCGGATGGGACGCGCTCCGCAAACAGTACGAGGAACTGGCGACGCATTCCCAAGGGTTACTCCGCGCATTTTGGGACGCCGGGCTGCCACCGCCTGACGCGCTGCGAATCCCAGCCGAGTGCAGCGTAACCCGCAACTTGGAGGAGTCCCTGCAGCAGTGGCAATCCGATGGCGGGACCGCTCTCTATCGCAGCCTGCTGCTGCTGGCCGACGACGCAAAGCGTCTCACTCTTCCGCAGCGGGAGCCGCTGCGCCGTCTTCTCGCGCTCGCATTCGAGATCCGGCTGAGTCGACTCCGCGAACATCCGAGTCCGGACAGCCTGCGAGAGGTCCAGGAGACGATCGACCTCGCCGACCGACTTGGCTACGTCATGGACCAGCCGGAATCTGTCGTCCTCATGTACGAATTCTTCGCGCGCGAGGTGACGCCAATGATCGAACGGATCGCGCAGACCGAGTCGATGGAAGAGTGCGACCTGGCCTCGGCCATTCTTCGTCTGGGCGATCGGTTCGGGTTAGCGACGCAACGACTTCGACAACGGCTTCGCCCAATTGAAGAACGACTGGCGGCCAACCCCAACCTATGGCCCTAAAAACAGCCGTCAGCACTCAGCGGTCCGCTCTCAGCGGAATGCCGATAGCTGAAGAAGGAGCTCGATGATAGACGACTTAGGCAGCGGAACCCTTGTACTTGAAACATTGTTCATCTTCATGCTGATCCTGATCAACGGCTTTTTCGCCGGGTCCGAGGTCGCGGTCATCTCGGTCCGTCGAAGTCGGGTGCAGGAGCTTGTAGAGGCAGGAGATGCCAGGGCATCGGCAGTCCAGCGGCTCAAGGATGATCCGGATCGATTCCTGGCCACTATTCAGATCGGAATCAATTTCGTCAGTACGCTCGCCTCCGCGCTCGGCGGAGCACTGGCGGTGAGGGTGATCCGACCTTTGCTTGATCGCCTTCCCGGCGACGGACTGGGAGCGACGGATGAGGCGATCGCGCTTGGAATCGTCGTTATCGTCATCACCTATCTCACCATCGTCTTCGGAGAGCTGGTCCCAAAATCGCTCGGCATCCGCTACGCGGAACAGGTTGCCCTTGCGCTCGCCGGACCCCATGAGGCCCTGGCCCGTTGGTTCTCGTTAATCGCTCGCCCGCTCACCGCGTCAAGTCGTCTGATCCTCTCACTCTTCCGCGCCGTCCCCCAGGGGACAACAGCGTTTGTCAGCGAGGAGGAGATCAAACTGATGGTTCAGGAGGGAAAGGAAAAGGGGATCTTCGATCAGACCGAACAGGAGTTGATCCACAGCGTCTTCGAATTTACGGAAACCTCGGTCAAGGAGGTCATGATCCCTCGCCCTCAGATTGACGCAATCGAGCTGAATACACCGCTGGAAGAGGCGCTCACGCTCATTGTCGAAACCGGTTACTCCCGTTACCCGGTCTACCGCAAGAGTCTCGACGATATTTGCGGCATACTGTATTATAAGGACTTGCTGCGCCCGCAACTGGAGCATCAACAAGTCTCGCTCCACACCCTCATCCACCCCGCCTTCTTTGTTCCGGAGACCATGCAGGTC
>PQAQ01000260.1 GCA_003105305.1 Candidatus Methylomirabilota bacterium | reverse complement strand
TTGTCGAGTAGGTCGATGCGCTGCGCCTGACGGGGCGTCGGGTAAGAGTGTAGGGCCGGTTGCAGGATAAAGGATCGAGAGGATTGCGGAGATAATGAGCGCGAGCCCCGTCTGGCCGTTAGTGTTATATGGCGCCGCGGTGATTACGATCGTCGCCGCGATGATCGGCCTCTCCGCTCTCCTGGGCCAACGGCACTTCGAAAGATCGACGGGAGAGCCCTACGAGTCCGGCGTCCTGTCGACGGGAACCGCACGCGTGCGGCTCTCCGTCAAGTTCTACCTGGTTGCGATGTTCTTTGTGATTGTTGACGTAGAGGCGGTGTTCCTCTTCGCCTGGGCAGTGGCGATCCATGAGCTGGGTTGGGTGGGTTTCGTCGAAATCGTGATCTTCATCAGCGTCCTGCTCGCTGCGCTCGTCTATCTATGGCGCCTGGGCGCCCTTGATTGGGGACCGCCGGGGCGACAGCCGATCCGTTCGCAGGAGGGAGAATAGGTCGATGCGCCGGCGGAGTGGACGTAACAAGCGTTCAGTATGACCACGCAAGAAGGTGAGTATCTATATAGAAAATGCTCAGGGGAGACAGATGACGTGCCGCGTGATGGAGAAGGCCGCAAAGAGCTTGGCCAACCTTAAACCCGGCGACGAGGTAGGCGTCAATTGTACTGTAGGCGATGGGGGTCWGCCGGTGTGCCRTCTTGTAKTCGGCCGGTCGGGGGAGCCGTGACTTGCACGCGATCGCCGACATGAAACGGTCGATACAGGATCAGCGAGATGCCGGCAACCAGGTTGCTGAGCGTATTCTGGGCAGCCAAGCCGATGACTACCGACGCAACACCGACGCTCGTAAGCAGGGCCGTTCCAGGCGATCGTAGAGTCGGGATGAGGTGCGCGGAGAACATCAGCGCAAGCACGTAGATGCCGATCTGGGCGAGTTCCGTCAGGAAGGCGGCCGTCCGTCGTCGCCTCTCGGATGACGGCACTGCTGCATGTTAGTGCGACGCCACGGTGAAATGGACGGTCTTGATGACCCTGGGCTTCAGCGGCGTGTGGTCGTTATTCACGAGCTCCAGCGTAACAGTATGCTTCCCGGGCGTGACTTGACCAAACACCGAGATCTTCGACTCCGTGTGGATCGTGCTGAAGGGTTGGTTGTCCAGCCGGATAAGGATGTGACCTACGCCCGGCTCCTGGATCGTTACGCCGGTGAAGTCTACAATCTTGAAGTGTTTCACCTCGAACTCGGTGACCACGACCGCCCCAAGCTTCGGATCAGGATGGATCGTGCCCCCTTCCCTTGGAGAGAGAATGTCAAGTTCCGGAGCGGCAGCCCATGCCGCCTCCGCCGTCAGCAGACCTATTGCTACAATCAGCGCCCATCGAATGAGTGCGTTCATTGGTCTACCTCCTTTTCCTGGTCCTTCTCCACAACGAAGTAGTCTCGTCGATTCTGCTTCTATGCCGACTCATCATGGCCGAGCGCAAAAGGCCGCTCGCTGCCGTAGCTCACCGTACGCACATGGGTCCCGTCGATACCCGAGGCCATTAGGTAGTCTTTGGCCGCGCGGGCTCGGCGGTCGCCCAAGGCCAGGTTATACTCGCGTGTGCCCCGCTCATCGCAATGACCCTCGATGGTGATCACCGCCGTTCTGTGGGCCCTGAGCCAGCCGGTATCTTCACCAAGCGCCGCTCTATACACGGGCTTCGCGTGTTCGACCCTTTCGTGATCCTCTCACCCTCATCATACATCGAGTCCCTTCTGTGAGTTGCCGTCATGATTCGTCTTCCGATCCTTGTGGCGCCGTTTCCATAATCTGCCTCCTATTGCTTTGACTGTGTGACGACAATCGACTGGGCGACGTCGCCGGAGCTAACCCGCTCGAATTTTATCCGGACCCGATCACCGACCTTGACGTCGTCCAAACGCTTTTTCACCTTTCCCTCCTTGATGACGGTGTGCTCCGTCACGGAGACGCCGACGGTCAGCGTGTCCTTGCCTTGTGGCGCAGTCACAACAAGCGTTTTGGCCTCCGGAACGACCGCCGTTACGGTGCCCGAGATCGTGCGCATGCCGGTGCCTGCTGCGGGGGGCGCCGCAGGAGGCTGTGCTGTCGCCGCTTCCTGCTCTGCCGCCGGACTCAGTCGAGCCTCCCCAAACCCCAGCAACGCCACGGCTGCGGTCAATACTGCGCAATACGCGTAGCGTGTATAGCCTCTCATCGCTGTTCTCCTCCTTGTTTGCGGATCGGTGCGTCGTATCTATCCCTTTCAGGACACGCCGATCAGGTCCAGGCGATATACCGCCGAGCCGTTCGCTGACGCGCCGTTCTGCTTTCACTCGACCTTGACGTCGACCTTTGCGCGCTTGGCCTCTTTCGTCTTCGGCACGTGAACCTCAAGCACCCCATTCCGGAACGTGGCGCGAATATGCTCTGCCTCCACGCCAGGCGGGAGTGTCAGGCTCCGCGTAAAGGCCCCGGTCCACCGCTCGCAACAGTAATAATCCTCCTCTTTGCATTCCTTATCCTCTTGGCGCTCGCCACGGATGGTGAGTATGCCCCCCTCGACGGTCACTTCCACGTCCTTCTGCTGCAGACCGGGGAGATCGGCGCGCACGACCACCTCGTCCTTCCGGTCGACCATATCCATCATCGGGCCGACTCCTCTGGGTTCACCCCACCACCGTGCCAAGGGCCACCCACGACCGAAGCGCTCGACCATCTCCTCCATCTCCCGTTCCATGCGACCCAGCGGGTGAAACGGCGACCCCATCAGACTCCATCTCGGTCTCCAGCGTTCGATTCCCATGACTGTCCTCCTTGTCTGTGTGTTTACCGCCAACTAAGCGATCTGAGTATTTGGCTTGCCCCAGCGGACACGCGCCTGCTCTGTGGTATGCCGACTGTTCCTCAGAGGTCACCCCCTGTGACCCCGATCCATCCCAATACCGATTATCCTGAGAGCGCCCATGCGCTCCGCTCAGGAGGCTGTCATCGTCCCTCATCCCCGGCGAGGAAGATACCCCACAGATGCTCGGTTACGTATCTCATGGCCCTGCTCCTGTCATGCGGTGAAGCGTGAAGAGACGAGAAACCGCGAGGCGGTGCCCTGATCGTAAATCGAGAGCGAAGGCCATCGCTATCCGGTAAATCCTGGAATGGGGGGCCAGAAAATCCCTGAGCGGGGTGGGGAGGTGAGGCAGCGGTATTGCGCCACGTAAGCCGGCTCTCACGATGGGGACTCAGGAGCCGTCGAGCGGCTTCGTAGGAAGGGTATTATGGGCTATTCCGGGGTGTACGGAGTAAGACGGATGGAAAATATAACCAGCTAAAAACACAGAATGTCATTGTGGGGTGTCTACAGAGTCCGGGGGAGACGCGTACCCCAAGGAGCCTCCGCAGTCGCCGACCCGGCTGTCAGGATCTTATAGGTCGTAGCGGAAAAGGCTTGAACGCTTCTTCGCGGTGCGCTATCGTACTCCCGGTAGATTCGCCAATCGGCGGTTACCACCCAAACGTCAGTGGGTTCCAGCGCCGCGCAGAAGGAGAGATTACATGGGTAAGGCGATAACGTCGATGATCGCAGGGTTCGCGGTGGTGCTCATCGCGGCACTCTCCGTCGGGTGGGCACAGCAGCAGGCTACGGTGAAGCTCGTGTCGCCGAAGGATGGAGACGCCATAGGGTCCCGCCTGTTGATCCGGTGGGAGTTTCAGCCGGCGGGGGATGTCAATCACATCCATCTCTACCTTGACGGGCGCAATCCCGGGCCGCCGTTTGGGACTGCGATGGAGATTACGGGCCTCCCAAACGGCCCGCATGTCGTGAGGATCGTCGGTGCGAATACGCGGCATCAAGAGGTCGGGCCTGAGGCCAGCGCGATGGTGACGGCGAACGACGCGGCGGCGCCGACCGCGACACAGCCGGTCCCCAGGCGGGGCCAAGCCTACTGAGCGATTCTCTTCTTCCGCCTCCTAGCGCCGTAAGCCCGCCTCGTGCTCCTCCTCTTCGGCTGCCTGGCGGAGCCTTGAGTGCTTGCGGATCGCGACTACGATACCAATGACGGTCCCGGTAGGAATCGACAGCAGCAGGGCCGGACCCACGAGATCCGCCGCAGGCCCCGTTCCGTCCTCAGAGAACAGCAAGCCGATCGGCCCGAGGACAAATGCGGCAACGAGGCCGACGATGAATCCTCCGGACATCCCCACGAGCGCTCCCATGAGGCATTTTCGGATAAGCATGGCGTCAACATCCTCCCTCTCGGTTCACGGTGAAAACTAAGCCTCGCCGGTAGAAATTGTCAAGCCTAAAATGGCCGTCTTTAGGGAGTTCGCTCTTGACGGTCCACATGCGTTATGTCGCCTGTTTTGAGAAGGCGGTGGGCAGTTGAGGCGCAAAAAGTCTTGAACAGTTTCTGTTGGTGCGCTATGGTAATTTTGATGCGGTATGTACGTGTGCTGTTCCTACGAGACGCGGCAATTGCGTGACGCGCGGGGGACCCTTGCGACGCGATCCCATGGCCTCACCGGCCCCATGTAGTCCGATAATACGCAAAGTAAAACGATGCGTGTACGTCTTCGCGACGGCGTTGGCGATCTTCGCCTTCCGGGGTTCGAGTCTTGCGGTTGAAGGCAAGATTCCGGCGGCCGAGCGCAAGCCGGTCGCCAATCCGACGACGACAGCGCAGGCGCATTACGAGCTCGGGATCTCGTTCCACGAGCAAATGTTTACCAGTCTCGATCAGGCAATTGCTGAGTACGAGCAGGCGATCAAACTTCGAAACGATTTTGCTGAGGCGCACTATCATCTGGGGCTTTCATACCATACGAAGGCGAAATTGGGCGCGGACGATAAGGCCCTGTACCGTAAGGCCCTCAAAGAGTATAAGTTGTATCTCAAATATCTGCCAAAGGGTCCATTAGCCGAGAAGTCCAGACAAAACATCAAGGCCGTGGAGCAGAGGATTCGATAGACGTTCGGGACGAGGGTGGTTGGTGATGGATTGCTGTAACGGGATCGGCAGGCGTAATTTCCTGCTGCTGGTCGCGGGGTCCCTGCTTGGGTTGATGACGCCCGACCGCGCCTATAGTTTCCTGTCGATCATTTCTGAAGCCGACGAGAACGAGATCGGGAAGAAGGCGGATCTGGAGATTCTCGGACGGTTCGGACGGTACCGCGATCAGCAATTGCAAGCGTACGTGGAATCGATCGGCCAGCGATTGGTGAGCGAAATCGGCCCGACCAGTTTTCGCTACAGCTTCAAGATCATCGATATCCCGGACGTGAATGCGATGGCCCTGCCCGGCGGCTATATCTACATTACCCGAGGAATGCTGGCGATGCTGAACAGCGAGGCGCAGCTCGCGGGCGTGCTCGGCCACGAGATCGGTCACGTCACATCCCGGCATGCGGCGAAACAACTCACCAAGGCGTTCGGCGCACAGATCCTGTCGTTGGGTCTGATGGCGGCCAGCCCCGGCGGTCGTGAGAATACGGGGGAATGGGCCAGGGTCTCGGCAGCCCTCTTTGAACATGTGCTGCTCGGATATGGCCGGGAGGCGGAGATGGAGGCGGATGAGCTTGGCCTTCGGACCGCTTATCGCGCCGGCTACGATCCCAAGGAGATGGTGGCGTTCCTGAGTGCGATGAAGATGAAGGAACGACTGGAGGCGTTGGGTTATCACGGATTTCAGGGGACCCATCCGGAGACGATCGACCGTGTCGTCAAGGCTGAGACCATGGCCTCGATTCTGACCGGGCAGGGCGGCGGCGGCCTTGAAGTGAAGACGAATGAATACAAGGCGCACCTCGACGGGTTGGTCTACGGGGCAAAGCAGGATCGTCGACGCTTAAAGATCCATGTCGCCAAGGACGGCGATACGCCTGCGACCGTGGCCAGGGATGTGTTGGGCGATCAGCAACTGGCGTGGGAGGTGGCGAACCTGAACGGCGTCAAAGAAGCAACGACCTTCCGTGCGGGGGACCGGATCAAATTGCTGCCGCGTGTGTCCGGGGGACCGGATGAAGAGCGACAGCTCACGCTGACCCCCAACTGATTTCTCCCGTTGTGTCCGCCTTCAAACGGGGGCGGGCGTTGTAAGCGCCGAAGCGAGGAGGTCGATCGCGTGCAGGTGGATGGAGGGATACGGGATGGCGATACCATTCGCCGGATGTTTGGCGGCATCGCGCCTCGGTACGATCTCCTCAATCGCCTGCTCAGCTTCGCGCGCGACTGCTACTGGCGCCGGGAGGCGGTGGCGCAGGCCAGGCTCCCTGCCGACGGCATCGCGCTTGACGTCTGCACGGGGACGGCCGATATGGCCATTGAACTGGCCCGGCAGTACCCCTCGGCCGGGAGGATCGTCGGTGTAGACTTCTGCCTGCCGATGATTCGCATTGGTGCGGAGAAGGTCGCCCGCAAGGGGCTGACCGATCGCATCCGATTGCAGGCCGGTTCCGCTGAGGCGCTTCCCTTCGATGCCGACACCTTCAATGCCGTCACTATCGCTTTCGGTATCCGGAACGTCATCGATCGTCGACGTGGGCTGGCGGAACTCTGGAGGGTGCTGCGTCCGGGAGGGGTGGGTATCATCCTGGAGTTCGCGACTCCCAGGGGGCCGCTGTTCGGGTGGCTCTATCGTACCTATTTTCATGTTGGGCTACCCTGGCTGGGTGGTCTGATTTCCGGGGACGCTCAGGCGTACCGRTACCTTCCGGCMTCGGTRTCCGCYTTYCCMRGCCCRCAAGAACTGGCCRRGTTGATGGARGAGGCGGGCTTCCGCGATGTTCAGTTTCGCACGATGACCGGCGGAATTGTCACCCTTCATGTCGGAAGGAAATCGGCGTGAATCTGGTGCGGCAGACGATCCAAAAAGCTGCGCTGTATCTGGAACTGGTCAAGTTTTCCCATACGGTGTTTGCGCTCCCGTTTGCCTTCATGGGGGCCATGCTGGCGGCCAGGGGCATCCCGTCCCCGTCGACGGTCCTCTGGATTGTCGTGGCTATGGTCGGCGCCAGAAGCGGCGCTATGGCGGTCAACCGCCTGTCCGATCAGGAGTTTGATGCGCGGAATCCTCGCACACGGGAACGAGCCCTACCGATGGGACTGGTCAAGCGCGGTGAGGTCATCCTGTTCGCGCTTGGGTCGTTCGCGCTCTTCCTATTTGCCTCGTTTCGACTGAATCCGCTGTGTCTGAAGCTGGCGCCTGTCGCAATGGTGGTGCTGATTCTGTACTCGTATACCAAGCGCTTCACCTTTTTCTCTCACATCATCTTGGGACTGGCGCTGGCCATCGCGCCTCTGGGCGCATGGATCGCTGTAACCGGGGAGGTCGCAGCCGTTCCGATTGTCCTCGGTGTGGCCGTACTGTTCTGGGTGGCCGGGTTCGACGTCCTGTATGCGATGGCCGACGTGGACTTTGACCGGTCGACGGGCCTTCATTCGATCCCGGCCCGATTCGGCATCCCGGCCGGGATGGCCGTCTCTCGGACCTTCCATGCGGCGACCCTGGCGCTTCTCCT
>PQAQ01000259.1 GCA_003105305.1 Candidatus Methylomirabilota bacterium | reverse complement strand
ACCTGATGGGGGATCCCCTTTCGCTTCAAAAGAGCCGACAGCTTCTCGTTCTTCTCGATTGAGGTGGTCCCAACAAGAACCGGCCGCCCGGTGTTGTATGACTCGGCAATCTCCTCGACGACCGCATCAAACTTTTCCCGTTCGCTTTTATAGATGACATCAGGATAGTTCGTTCGAACCATCGCCCGGTTGGTCGGAATCACCATGACATCCAGGTTATAGATCTGGGCAAATTCTGCAGCCTCCGTATCGGCGGTCCCGGTCATCCCTGCCAGCTTCTTGTACATACGAAAGTAGTTCTGGAAGGTAATGGTCGCTAAGGTCTGATTCTCTCGTTCGATCTTGACCCGCTCCTTGGCCTCGACCGCCTGATGGAGCCCATCGCTCCACCGCCGGCCGGCCATCAGGCGGCCGGTAAATTCATCGACGATCACTACCTCGCCATCCTTGACCACGTAGTCCACGTCCCGCTTGAAGAGCGCGTGTGCCCGAAGCGCCTGCTGGACATGGTGGACGAGATCCATGTGAGCCGGGTCATAGAGGTTCTTGATCGCCAGCAGACCCTCTACCTTCGCGACGCCGCTCTCGGTTAAGGCAACCGACTTCGCCTTTTCGTCGATGATATAATCCCCGGACGTCTGAGCCTCGGCCTCATACATCTTGCCGCCCACAATCGAGGCACCCTGCTTCAGCCTGGGGATGATCCGATCGATCTGATAGTACTTTTCGGTCGACTCCTCCGCAGGCCCGGAGATGATAAGCGGCGTACGGGCTTCATCGACCAGGATTGAGTCCACCTCATCCACAATGCTGTAATGCAGTTCCCGCTGCACGAAGTCCCCGGCGGAAAACTTCATGTTGTCGCGCAGGTAATCGAAGCCGTACTCATTATTGGTCCCATAGGTCACGTCGGCGCCATATGCCAACTTTCGGCTGGCGTCGTCCATATCGTGCTGGATCAGGCCCACGGAGAGTCCAAGGAACCGGTAGATCCCGCCCATCCACTGGCTGTCTCGCTTGGCCAGGTAATCGTTGACGGTGACAACGTGGACGCCTTTCCCCTCCAGGGCGTTCAAGTAGACTGGGAGGGTGGCAACGAGCGTTTTGCCCTCACCGGTCGCCATCTCTGCAATCTTGCCCTCGTGCAGAACGATGCCGCCGAGCATCTGAACGTCAAAGTGGCGCATACCCAGTACGCGGCGCCCGGCCTCCCGCACGACGGCAAAGGCCTCGACAAGCAGTTGGTCGACGGTTGCGCCCTGCGCAATCCGCTCCCTAAATTCAGCCGTCTTACCGCGAAGCTCGTCATCGGAAAGCGCTTTGAGTTTCAGCTCAAGTTCATTGATGGCCGCGACCATCGGCCTGATGCGCTTGAGTTCCCGTTCGTTTTTGGTTCCAACAACCTTGGACACCAACTTCATAAACATCTTTGAGTCCTCTCCTCATGAATGATCGGAATTCCGAGCGGATACTACCATAGAAGTAAGGCGCCTTCAATCCGAAAGCGGCCCCACAAGGAAGGGTTAGAGATTTCATGCCGTGAATGTGTCCGTCATTGCAAGCAACCAACGGAAGCGCGGCAATCTCACCGCAGTTGTCCTGAAAGATTGTGAGATTGCTGCGACTTCGCCTCGCAATGACGCGGGTACGGCGGTCGGACTCATCCAATGCAACAAAAAACCCCTAGAGGATCCGGTCCTCTAGGGGTTTACATCCGAGCTCCGCCGCTACACAATCGGTGGACTAATCGTTCGATTGGCTATTCGCCAGATATTTCACCGCATCTGGATCGATAACATATTTCGTCGGATCAACAGGCACTTCATTCACCTGTATTTCGTAGTGAAGGTGAGGCCCGGTTACGCGGCCTGTTGCTCCCACTAGACCGATCACATCTCCTCTTCTTACCCGCTGTCCCTGAGCGACCTTTTCCTGTTGCAGGTGACCATAAAAGGTCGAGATTTTGTTGCCGTGGTTTACTGAGACGACGTTGCCAAATGCGCCAAGCGGCCCCGTATACGTCACCACCCCGTCCGCTGGAGCGATAATGGGCGTTCCTGGGCTGTTCGCAATATCAACGCCTTCGTGCATCTCTTTCCGTCCGGTAAAGGGCGAACGTCGCTGCCCGAACCCGGCCGTAAGCCATCCTTTAACCGGCCAGATAGTCGGAGTAGACGCCAGAAGACTCCGCTTCGCTTCGAGTGCCCCCAAGAGACCCTGGAAACTCCTGTTGCGATCGTTGATCTCTCGACTCAAACGATCAAGCTCCCCGCCGAGGCTGTCGACTCCGACCTTTGTCGAAGACCCGACGGGCGAGGTCTGATGGGCCAGCGCCGCCACCATCAGGGCACGTGCGCTTACCGTATCGGCGCCGCCCACACCGATCATCGCGCTCTCCGCCCCCTTTACCTCAAGCCCGGCGGCTGTCCGCAGACGGACATCGAACTCCCGGAGCTGGGCCATCTGATTCTGGAGCCGTTCGAACTTCTGCAACAGGTTGGCCTGCTCGCTCGACAGGCTTCGAAGTTGGCGAAGCTCCAGCATGTGACCCGTATGACTGACCGTCTGATAGATCAGGAACAGAAAGGCGACGAAGACGAGACTCACAGCGCCGGCCAACACACTGAGCAGGGGTTTCGCGATGTGAAATCTGCGAATCTGAGAACCGGCATCGGGAAGGACGAGGATCGTAAAAAACTTCTTTGCCATCGAGCCGTATCCTTTCCAGTATTATTCCGTTCACGAACGACAGTCAAGCGATGCGTATGGCGGGAAGAGCAGTTTTTTATATCAAAAATGACGGAAAGACGTCAAGCATTTTTCGCATCTCACTAGGGCCATATGGAAACTCTCCGAGGTACAGGATTATGAACGAAAGATAAAATAGACCGCACCGAGCAGACACATCGCCGCCCACAGGTAATCGAGTTTGAGCGGCTGGTCCATATAGAGGACGGCAAACGGCGCAAACACCGATAACGCGATGACCTCCTGCATGATCTTGAGCTGCGAGACGCTCAGTTGCGTGTAGCCGATCCGATTCGCGGGTACCTGGAGCATGTATTCGAAGAGCGCGATCCCCCAGCTAGCCAATGCGGCGACGTACCATCTCTGATGATTCAGATTTTTCAGATGGCCGTACCATGCGAATGTCATAAACACATTTGAAAGCGCCAGCAATAACCCCGTCCGAAGAATAACCGGCATACAGATTATCCCTCCTGAAAAATGAGATCCAGATTCACTATGACAATCTGACGGCAAGCCCCCGGCGAAGCGGCCTCGGCAGGTAAGTTCAGCGGAATACCTCGTTGCCTTATTCCAATCTCTTCCTTGCCGGTCGGACCTCGTACAGCTCGTGATCCTCTTTGACAAGGCAGGCACGCTCCGTAAGGGCCTTCTCAAAAATAAGCTTAGCAGTAGAAAAGAGGTCGGCGCATTCCGCTTTCAAGTATCGCGCTGCCATCCGGCAGTACTCGGGATCGATTTCAACGCCGATACTGTTGCGACCCGTCCTCAAAGCCGCAATCATCGTAGTCCCGGACCCGCAAAACGGGTCAAGTACTGTGTCGCCCGTGAAAGAGAACATGCGAGCCAGCCGGGTCGCCAGTTCCAGCGGAAACGGAGCGGGGTGTTGCTTAGTTGACGCTCCAGGGATAGTCCAAATTTGTTGAAACCACCGATCAAACTCATCCTTGGATATCTTGCTGGTCTTGCGCTGTGAATCAGACGGTTGCCGATAGCCTCCCGGCTTGCGCTGCATGAGGATGAATTCCATGTCGTTCTTGATGATGGCGTTAGGTTCGTATGGTTTCCCTAAGAATTTGGACCCGTTGGCCACTTCATAAGACGCGTTGGCGATTTTGTGCCAGACGATAGGATTAAGATTGTCAAAGCCTATGCGTCGGCATATGACGCAAATGTCAGCATGAAGAGGAAAGACAAGATGTCGTCCGAAGTTACGTCTGGCCACGCAGACATCACCCACCACGCACACCAACCGTCCGCCGGGAACAAGGATACGAAAGACATGCCTCCACACCTTTTCCAATTCAGCCAGAAATGCCTCATAATCCTGAATATGCCCCAACTGATCGGGATTCTCGTTGTATCGTTTGAGACTCCAGTAAGGTGGGGACGTGACGACGAGATGTACCGACTCATCATCCAGGAAGGACAAATCCCGCGCATCGCCGTTAATCAACCGATGAAACGTCGGTGCCATAGCCTCACGCGACGGTTGCGACATGGGCGACCAGCGCCTTCGCAAATCGCTCGATGGATAAGTCCTCTGCTGGCGTCTTATAAATACCGTCGAGACCGTCGTGGCTGGTCGAAGTGATGAAGGCAGACACAGTGTAGTGACGCTCCAGCACCAGCTTGCGACAAAACAACTCGTAGCGCCTCATGTAGGAAGCACCTACGAACTCCGGGAAAACCTTGAAATGCGGCTCCTGGACGCCGACTGGCCGATTTGACGCATCGCAGTCTTCAAGCATGAAGAAGTAGCCGAGGAATGGCTGTGGACTCGTGAGATATGCCCGTTCCCGAAACGCTGTCCACAGGTCAAGGGCACTGCCAATCGCCTCCTCAGTTCGGTTGTTGAAGTTGTTGCCAAAAGAGGGACCGACTTGTGACTTGGCCTCTATCGCGGCGATCAATGTCCGTTCTCTGATAACGAGCACGTCCCATTCCTTCGTGGGTCTGAAGTACCCCGGAAGCTCCACGGCCTTTTTCTTGAAAATATACTGCTCAGCTATTCCGGCCTGCGTGATGAGTCCCGTGAACAGATTGATGAACCCGTCCATCTGTGCGCCGCCCGTTACAGCGCTGCGCAGACCTTGATCCGCTTTGCCGCTCTGCGCTTGCTTGTGTCGTTGCGCGGATCGCGTCTGCCAGTAATGCGCGACGGCCAGCTTCGTCCGTTCTGTCAGTCTACTGAGGAGTTGGTCTTGTTCCATAGCACGGACACTATAGCAGATTCATCCCTTTCTTTTTGAGGCCAACGACCGTTAACAGCGAGTGGCCGCGGCGAGCAAATGCGAGCTGGCGATCTGCTCCACCGCGTCACTACGCTGTAGTATGCTCACTTTGGAAAAAGCTCAACAACCGCCCGGATCGCTTCAGATGAATAGACAATCCCAAGACCCATTCGTTGTGTCGTTCCGAGCGCAGTATCGGCAATTGGGATCGATCCGGAGACGATGCCGAGAATGTACGGGACTTTTTTGGCGCCGCTGACGAGGGTTTCGCCTCTGGGGCCGATGGTCGTCGACTGCTGTTTCAGGACCACCACACTGCCGCTGGATCCGGGAAACACGTTGGCGTCGATCAAGAACCCGTCAATGCGATCTGGCAAGCCAAACTGCTTCTTGAGGGCATCATTAAATGCGTAACCCTCGCTTGGAACGGTAGCGATGACGCCGGTGCGGAGGATTGGCGAAGCGTTCCGGGCATCGAAAATTGCGTTGGGATATCCGAGCAGGAATATCTCATCTCCGACTGTGATGTTTTCGTTCTTCAGGCGTTCCGGCGTAGACAGCAAGTCGAGTGGCAGCCAAGCACCTTGGATTCCCTGCTTGACGATAGCCTCCGTTACATTCAAGGCCGCTACGTCAAAACCTGGGGTGGGATGCAACCGGACGTTGGGCAGGTACCGCCCATCTGTCCCTACGACGGGAATATCTACGAATCTAACGGCAGCTTTGTCTCCAGTACCGATGGTGACGCGAATCTGAACGTTTTGGGGTGAGCCGATTGGAGGCAGAACGTGTTTGTTCGTAACCAGGAGCACGTGACCCTGATCCCCATTTACGGGGCGGAACAAAAAGAACCCCGTGCCCGCTGATTTTCCGAATGTGATTAGTGCAGTACTCCGCAAGAAAGCTTCGTTCAAGGCTTGTCCCTCCGAAGGCGCTGGCGATACCAATAGGGCTACGAGAAGCGGTAGGGTTGCGATGCGAGCTATCATCAGCTTGCTCTCTCCTGATCCAACTGCCTAATACCCACATACTATTAGACGCCGCATCGTAACAGCCTTCGAGTGTCTGGAGAATAGCGCAGGTTCGTCACATAATGAACTGGTTTGGGCTCAAGCGGCCGACCCCCGATTGGCCATACGTTACGCCGCGTGGTACTTGGCGATCAACCCTCGAACCTTTGAAACGAGGTCGGTGGGGATTTCCATGACGGTCTGATCTGCCGTCTCCCACACGCCTCGTCGTCAGCTGAATGCGTCATCTGACCAGCGCCGTGCTGGTACGACCTCCTACCGAACGCCGAGCGAGACTCCGCCCGGATTTGGGCTGAGCGAGTTCCTCCCTGACAACCTGCCGGACTGCTTCCAGGACAGACTGCTGCTGAATATACGCAAACAGGGCGTCGTTGATCAGTGTTTGATAGTTCCCGCCGCCCGCCTCATCAACCGCCGAGCGAAAGTAGTCAAGGATAGTGTTATCGAGCCGGATGGAAATCTTCGTCTTGCCAGGTTCCGGTTTGATAACCGCACCCCGCTTGGCATGGGAGAAATCAATGTCCCGATACGGTTCAGCGACGATCTTTTTCATATTGCAACCTCGCTCCAGTCAACTCTCACGGCACCATCGTATAGACATATGTCCTCCAAGTCAAGCGTAAGGCAAGATGGAGTTTATTCACTTAGTCCTCTTTCACAGCCGCTCTGCGTAAGACGCCTTAGAGCTGGATGCCTAGTTTTTGTAAAACTAACACCATCA
>PQAQ01000258.1 GCA_003105305.1 Candidatus Methylomirabilota bacterium | reverse complement strand
GCTAAATTATCCCGGCTCTCGTCACGGCTCATGTTGGCGATGAGGGCCTCGGTCTTTGACACCCCTGAGCTCGTCGCGCAACCCGAGGCAACCAGCACCACCATCGCGCCGAACAACAGAACCGGGATAACGGCGACCGCGTCCTTACCGGATACGATCCTCCAGCCTGCCATCGTACAATCCTTCATTATTTTCGGGGTGTCCCGCCTATTTCGGAGCCACGTCGCTGGCCACCGGTGTGCTCCCGCCGCTCGTCAAGGTCGCGGGAACCACGCTCATGGCGCCGACCGTCGTCCCGCCGATCACGACCCCTGCAATCCCTCCTGCCGGAACAAAGAATGCTGCAGCCAGACCGCACTCCTCAACCACGACCCATCGTTTTTCAGGCCTCTCTTCCCACGCCCAGGTAAAGTCCCTATACAGCTCCTGATCGGGCCGAGGCGGATCGGCCGGCGGAGAGCCGAGTTGCACCTCCTGCCATCCCCCCCAGACCTCCGGCGGATTTGACGGATGCCATGCCCACACGTGCTCCTCCTTTGGCGCTTGAGACGGCGGATTGGTCGGCGGCGGGAGCTTGGCTTCCTCGCTGGAGGCTCGGCGGAACGACGCGAACTGCCCGCACTCTCGCTTAGCGATTACCCATTGATCCTTCCACGCCCACGCAAAGCCCTCGCGCACCTCTTGCTCCGGCGGAGGCGGCGCTGTTGGCGGCATGCCGAGCCTCACCTCCTGCCATCCGCCCTGAACCTGCTGAGGATAGGAGGCATGCCATGCCCAGACATGCTCAGCCTTTGGCGCGCCGCTGGGCGGATCAGTCGGCGGAAGGGCCTGCCCTCCACCGGGTTGCGCGGCTGCATACTGCTTCAATGGGACCGTCCCGGACAATTGAGCGGAGAATGTCCGCACCTGTCCGTCCCGCAACCGTTCTGTAACGGCGCCGTTCTGTGAGATCATCACCGCCTCACCGGACACGATGCGAACCCTGGGCGCCCCCACCCGTGGAACCGTCATGACGCCAAGAGTATCGCGATGATCTTGCGCGGTCGCGCTGACGCGGGCAGCCGGGATTCGATCAGAACGGTCACTCCATGCGGCGGCGTAAATGACACCCCCAGGCGTCGCGATCCGCGCAGATGAAGCGGGACGCAATCTGAACAGTACATTACCCTTTGTTACCCGTACGATTGTGGACGAATCCATCCGCGACACGGCCAACTCGGTCGTCGGACTGGCTTCCAGCCGACTGCCGTCGGTCAGGGTCAGGGCAAACACCCCAGATCTGGCCCTGATCGCCATCTTGTCGAGCACGGGAAGCGTTCCCGAGCCCAGCGAAATCCATTGGTGTCCGTCAACAGACACCTGCGCCGGCGCCGTGCCACGAACTTCGCCCAGCAGTCGATTGAACAGGGGTGTGCCGGCTATCGCCGTCGACGCGATCACCGACAAGACAATCACGAGGAACGCCGCTGCAATTCCACCCCTACATCTTGTATGTCCTGCGCCTGGCGCGAACATTGCCGCCACCCCCTCTCTCATTCTCGACGATAAAAAATGTACGAAAGAAGCCTTTCCTTCCTCTCGACGATCCCTGATTTGCCCAGACATAGGTTCCCTCCACGCTCTACACCTTTTCTTTCTGCCAATAGAATAGGAGCGTGAGGTCTATTCGTCAATCGGCCATATGGCGGATTAACTTGAGAAAAACGGCCTAGGACTACAGGCAGAAAGGGTCAGAATGGGAGGACGACAGGCAAGCGGTTAATCCGCCTGCTCCAGGAAACCATGTAGGGCGAGTTGTAATCGTCTGTTGATCTTTAACTTACTGAAAATATTGCTAATATGAGACTTAACGGTCTTGTCGCTGATCCCGAGTCGAGCGGCAATCTGTTTGTTGGTCAGGCCCTGAATGACCCACCCTACGACCTCTTGCTCTCGGCTTGTCAGGGTACCCCGGGTCTCCGGGAATGGGTGATCCAACTCTTGCGTTTTCCGACGCAGGCGGTCCAGGACACCGGCCAACAGCTTGCGCCCCACCCACACCTCTCCAGCATCAATCGTCTGTATGGCTTTTACGAGATCCTTATGGTTGGCGGTTATCGCCACACATCCCTTGGCGCCCAACTGTAAGGCGTTGTCTATGAACTCCTCGTCGGCCTCTTCGGAGAGAATCAACACGCGGGTGTCAGGTAATCGCTGACGAATCATGGAAAGCATATCAAGCGCCATCCGCCCGGGCTTGTTCGCGGTCAAGAGCAGGATATCCGGCCGAACGGCTTCCGCCATGTCGGCTGCCTGCCGGCCGTCTACTGTTCCCACTACGGAAATGGCCGCCTCTTGAGCCAACGCCATTCGAAGTTCTTCTCGGAAGTGAGTGGAGTCGTCAACAATGAGGACCGATATCGGGTTCACGGAATCGCCCTCTCGCCAGGCACCATACACTCCCCCGTTACCAGTCAACGATGTGAGATACCGCTTAACTATGCATTTATCTTAGCGATATTGGTACAATTGTCAAGAATCTTTCTCGCTTCTCTATGTTGTCGAACGTAGCGCTGCTCATATGCCAATAAAGGTAACACCTATTGTCATCATTCGATCCGTCTATGATCGAGGATGTCCGCTGCGTTCTGCAGAGGACAATCATCGGAGTACTGCTATCAGATTTTCTTTGCTATTATTTGCTCGCTTTACGTATCGTTGCGCTGAAGTCGGGTCCATCCCTTTCTGCGGAGTCCGGCACTATTGAGAACGCTTTTATCAAAGCTGGCGGTTGTCCTGCTGGGGGTAACAACCTTGATCGTCGTCGGCCTGCTGTTGCTGACACTCGCTCTGCCGACCCTCCTCCAGCGGTTCGGCTGTACGCCGTACGGGATTCGCTGCGCCATCGGGCAGGCCCATATCCGCCCCCACTCGAATCTGACGACCGATCTTGTGATTGACCATCTTATTGTCTTCGATCCGGGCGGCCAGGACGTGGCCCTGCGGGTCAAACGCCTTGCTGCCACGCTGACGATATCCGGACTGATCCGGGCGCGTCAGGTCATGCCGGCAGAGGTACGGATCGATGGCCCGGAACTGCTGATCAGACAACTGAATGACGGTAGGTGGAATCTTTCAGCATTGGCTCAGGAGGTCCAGCGGCGCCTGCCGCCTGCCGCCCGGCCCACGCCCACCCCTTTGCAGTTTCCCCGGGTCTCCATTGCGGACGGCGCGATCCAGATCGGCGACTACCGGGCGACCGATATCAGCGTGACGCTGGGATCGGCGGCCGGTCCGATGCTGGTCGAGATGCAGGCGCGGATCACTGCCGACAGACGATCGATTCGAATCAGCGGCACGTTACGGAATGCGCGTGAAGGACAGATCCTCGCGCAGATCGAGGATGACCGTCTGCGAGGCATGGTGCGGTTTCTTCTTGATCTTTCGAATCGCGCCGTCACGATCCCCGGATGGTCGTTTGAAACGGAAGGGGCCATAGCTCGCGGGACGGGCGCCATTCGGTACGCCGACTGGCCGTTTGCTTATACGCTCACCGTCGCCGAGTGGAGAGCGGATCTCGGCTCATTGACGCGGCAATGGCCGGCTTCGTGGCTCCCCCCCTTGAAGGGGGCATTAGCCGGCCGGCCGGCCACACTGTCCGGTCGCTGGCCCAACCTGCCCGAGGGGCAGGTTGCCGCCACAGTGAAAGACGGCGACGTGCCCCTTCCCGCCCACCGGTCTCGGGCAACCGGGGTGACCGGAGACATCGATCTTCAGTCTATGGGGGGTAAGCTCCGACTGCAGTGGGCACTGCGAGGGCAGGCGTTGGAGCTGCTCGGGCGGCGGTACGACGATCCCTCGCTCCACGCCTCTCTCTCTGTCGATCCGACAACCGGCGACGTGACCGCCGAGGATCTGCGCATATCGATCCCCGGGGGGCGGATCGCCGTCAAAGGGAGCGGACGTCGATGGGGACGCGACGGTCTCGATCTGACAACAACTGAGTTGCGGATCGAGCCGGCCCTCCTCGCACAACTCTCCCGTTGGGCTGACAGCGGAATCGCCATCACCGGACTCGTCGATCCGTCCATCCGCATCCGGTGGCCGGGCGCGGGTCGTCCGTGGAACGCGGAGATCGACGGCCGATCGATCGGGCTGCTCGCGACTGCTGCAGACATCAGGGCAACGCTTCAGGACGCTGTGATAAGCATCAGAGGCGCCGGACTGTCGGGGCAGAATCTTGACGGGATGCTGGGCGTCAAACAGGCCGACCTCGGCGGTCGACGCCTGCGCTCGCTCGCAGTCAGGTTCGACCTCGACCCTCGTCATGTCGGCATCCCTGAGTTTCATACGGCCATCGGTGATGGGGAGGTCCAAGGCCAGGCTTCCTTCCTGAAAAGCGCGCCCATGCAGCAGGCGCGCGTGGCGCTGTCGGTACGCGGCCTTCATCTCCAGTCGCTGTTCGGCCCCGCTGACAAGGCGGCTCAGGCGCGTGGGATCGCGCTCGATGCCGAACTGTCCGCCGACGCGACATTGAGCAGGTCGCAACCCCCGGTCGGCAACGGCACGGTCACGATTCGACGCCTCTCATTCAACTCGGCACGGGATCCGATTGAGCCGGCGGCGCCGATCATGAGATGGCGCGGCTTAATCCCGTTTGCGCTCGATCACGGCCTGCTGACTATTCCCGAGACGACGCTTCGTGAGGACGGAGGGCTCGCGTTCATCCTCGCGGGCAGTCTGCCGCTTGGCGGAGGCGACCGCGGCAGCGACCGCATCCGCCTGGCCGTCCCGTGGACTGAGGTCGCTGCGCTGCGCCCGACGCTGGCCGCCCTGACGGGAAGCCCGCCTGAGACAACCCATCTTGCCGGTCGATTTCGAGCCGATCTGGAGCTGACCGGTACCGACTATCACGGGGCGGTTGCCATGCAAGACATCGGCATCGGCGCCGACGCATTTCGCATCGATCACGTGACCGGCATGATCCCATTGCAGGGCCGGATCGATTCGATGGGCGCGCGACAGGTCGATCAAGGCTCGACCCCTCCACGTCGGCTTTCAGAACAGGAATACCGGGCGGCCTTACAACATCTGTCGACCATGCCGACCACGGCCCCCGCCTCGCTGACGATCGGCTCGCTCCGCTACGATCCGATTGAGCTCCGCGACATCGAGATTGCCCTTGCGTCGTCCGACGGTCGAATCGCGATACAGCGGTTCGCCTTTGAGTCCTGGGGCGGACGATGGAGCGGATGGGGCGCGGTCGAGCCGCTCGGAGGGGGGATGACCCTGACCGTCCTCACGGAGGCACTCAGCCTGCGGGCGATTTGTGATGCCTTTCCGCCGATCAAGGGGTATATTAGCGGTCAGATCAACGGAATGGCCGATCTGTCGATCCCGCAGTTCGACCTCAACCAAGCCCGGGGGAATGCGCGGTTCTGGGCCGTCAGCTCCCCGAAAGAGGGGCGAAAGATCAGCCGCGCACTGATCGAGCAGTTGACCGGGCAGCAAATCCGTTATTTCAGCCTGTTCGGACTGCCCCGTCGCTATGATCGCGGCGTGTTGGATGTCGCCTTACGAGGGGGCGACCTGATTTTTCATGAACTTGAGATCTCTCATGCGACCCCGTGGTCCAAGGATCTGGATGTTCGGGTCTCGCCAACGTTTAATAAGATCGGCGTCGCCCACCTGCTTGAGAGCATCAATGAGGCGATCGAGCGGATCAGGGCCTCGACGGCGTCAAGTCAGTGAACAACAGTCACTCAGGACCTCACCTGTAAGGAGGGAGCGAATGCGCAACTACCGAGGACGGCTCGTGATGGTCGCCTGGAGCGCTCTACTCAGCTTTGCGGCCTGTGCGAACATTACCGTCAACATCTATTTTCCGGAAAAGGATGTCAAGTCCGCATACAAGTCGCTGGAGGAGGAGCTGCTGCAAGCGCCGAAGAAGGAGCAGCAGGAGGCGCCGGCAGAGTCGCCACGATCATACCTCCAGCAGGACCGCCAATCACTGTTGGCCATGATGCGTAGCTCACGATTGACACTGGTCACCGAAGCGATGGCCCAGGACGATCTGTCGCGGCGGATTACGGAGGAGATCAAGAGTTATCCGGAGGTCATCGCCGCCTACAAAGGGATCGGTCGGCGGCTTCCCACGCTGAACCAGCTTCGAGACCGCGGCTTGGTGGGTGAGGCCAACGATGGGAAGGTGGTCGTTCGCGCTGACCCCTCCCAGGTGGGGGAGGCGGACGCGGCGCTGCTGCGGGAGGAGAATAGCGACCGCGAGGTGGTGATCAACGGGATGGCCAAGGCGATCCTGAAACTCACCCGGCAGGAGGGCGCCTCGGCGAATCTAGCGAGGGTGAAGTCGCAGGCATCCGAAACCTTTGCGTCGATCCGCCGCGACGCGGCCCGCCCGGGCTGGTGGGTGCAGCACCCGAACGGCGCCTGGACGCGTAAGTGATCCTGGCGGCCCCACTCAAAAGTTCGATGTAGAGGTCGGCACTCTCCGTGTCGTCATTCCCGCGAAAGCGGGAATCCAGAACTCACGCAATTCTCTGGATTCCGGCTCGCGCCCGCGTTGCGGGCTTGGCCGGAATGACGTCTAAAAATATGCAACGGATTTCAGATACATGGCACTGGGCTTCCGCTACTGCTCTCCGTACCCGGCCTTCAGTTCAGCCACGACGTTAGCGTCCGCCAACGTCGTCGTATCGCCCAGCGCGCGGCCTTCGGCGATATCGCGAAGCAGTCGGCGCATAATCTTCCCGCTTCGGGTCTTCGGCAGCTCCGCCGTAAAGATCAGATCGTCCGGCCTGGCAAAGGCGCCGATCTTCCTGGCGACATGCGCCTTGATCTCCGCCTGAAGGTCCGGGGTGGGTCTGATGCCGTTCCGGATGGTGACGAAGGCGGCAATAGCCTGCCCCTTGATCTCGTGGCTACGACCGATCACGGCCGCCTCGGCGACGCCGGGATGATCTACGAGGGCGGACTCGACCTCTACCGTCGAGACACGATGGCCGGAGACGTTCATCACGTCGTCGATGCGACCGAGCAGCCAGAAATCGCCGTCCTTGTCACGGCCGGCCCCGTCGCCGGTGAAGTAGATCCCCTGGTACCGTGACCAGTATTCCTTGATGAAGCGGTCCGGATCGCCCCAGATCCCGCGGAGCATGCCGGGCCAGGGCTGACGAAGCACAAGGCAGCCGGTCGCCGCTGGCCTGCCGCGCTCATCCACCACCTCAGCGTCGATCCCAGGAAAGGGTCGGGCGGCAGAGCCGGGCTTGAGCGTCGTAATCCCCGGAAGCGGCGTGATCAGGATGTGACCGGTTTCCGTCTGCCACCAGGTGTCCACGACCGGACAGCGGCCGCCGCCGATGACCCGCCAGTACCAGATCCATGCCTCGGGATTGATCGGCTCGCCGACGGAGCCGAGTAGGCGAAGGCTCGAAAGATCGCAACGCTTCGGATATTCTTCACCCCACTTCATGAAGGTGCGGATCGCCGTCGGCGCGGTGTAGCAGATCGTGATTCCGTGTTTTTCAATGATGCGCCAGAAGCGATCCTTGTCGGGACAGTCCGGACTTCCCTCGTACATGACCGTCGTGGCCCCGTTGGCCAGCGGCCCATAGACGACGTAGGAATGACCCGTGACCCAACCGACGTCTGCCGTGCACCAGTAGACGTCGTCGTCCTGAAGATCGAAGACCCACTTATGTGTCGTGACCACCCCGGTCAGGTAGCCGCCCGTCGTATGGATTACCCCTTTCGGCTTGCCGGTCGATCCGGAGGTGTACAGGAGGAAGAGCATGTCTTCGGCGTCCATGATCTCCGGGGCGCATCTGGCCGACGCATCCCCGATAAAATCGGCCCACCAGACATCCCGGCCCGGCTGCATCTCGACGGCCTGTCCGGTCCGCCTCACCACAATCACCGTCTTGACGCCCGGACAGGCCTGCAGCGCAATGTCGGCGTTCTTTTTAAGCGGAACGATTGCGCCGCGGCGGTAGCCGCCGTCAGCCGTGATCACGAGGGACGAACCGGCGTCAAGGATCCGGTCCCGGACCGCCTCGGGTGAGAAGCCGCCGAAGATGACGCTGTGGGGCGCGCCGATGCGCGCGCACGCCAGCATCGCAATGACGACCTCCGGGATCATCGGCATATAGATGGTAATCCGATCCCCTTTCTTGACGCCGTGCTGCCGTAAAGCCGCCGCAAAGCGATTGACCTCGCGATACAGATCCCAATAGGTGAAGGTTCGTGTGTCGCCCGGCTCGCCCTCCCAGATCAGGGCGGCCTTCGTGCGCAGCGGGCCGCCCACATGTCGGTCGAGACAGTTGTAGGCGACGTTGAGCTTGCCGCCGATAAACCATTTCGCATGCGGCGCCTTCCACTGCAGCGCCCGTCTCCACGGTTTGAACCAGTGAAGGGCTTTTGCCTGGCGCTCCCAGAATGCCGCCGGATCTTTCGACGCCGTCCGGTAGATGGAGGCCCGATGGACAACCGCCCGCTCGACAAACGCCTTGGGCGGCTTAAATGTTCGTCGCTCCTTCACGGGCGTGGCATTCGCGTTATCGCCTTGGCTCTTGGTTTGGGCCATGCGCTCCTCCATCGTTTGTACCCTTCTACGACCCTTTGAACGGTTTGCCCGGGTGATGATTGTACGCGAGGTTGAACTGCACCGACAACGATTATCTCTAATTCTTTCCGTTTTTTTTTGATGATATATTCCTCGTCATGGAGACTGCGCACGGCTACACACCCTTTTCCATGCCCATTCTCGTTGCGGACGACTCCGTCGCGCGCATCGATACCGCCCTCTGTTCCGATCCCTGAAGCGCGTCTCATGCTTCCGTACGCTTTCCATGCACCCGCATTACGATTCCGCCAGACCGTCATGGTCCTCACCCTCGCGGTCTACCTGTACTACCTCGTCTATCGGCTGTTGTACACCATTAACCATGACGCCCTGACGTTTTCAGTCGTCTTCTACTACGCCGAACTTCACGGCTTCATCTCTCTCGCGCTCTACTTCTTCCAGCTCTGGCGCCCGATTCACCGCACGCCATCACCGGCCCCTCCGGGTCTCGCGGTCGACGTCTTTATCCCCACCTACAAAGAAGATATCAGTCTGTTGAGAAAAACGGTGATTGGCTGTCTCCAGATGACCTACCCCCATACGACCTACATCCTGGACGACGGAACCAGACCCGAGTGCGCAGCCCTTGCTGCAGAGCTTGGATGCGAATACGTCGCGCGAACCGAACACGCGCACGCCAAGGCCGGCAATCTGAATCATGCCCTCCCGGTCTCCAGCGGAGAGTTTGTCGCCGTTTTCGATGCGGACTTTGTCCCGCAACCACACTTTCTCGATACCACGCTCGGCTACTTTTCCGATTCAAGGCTTGCTTTTGTCCAAACACCCCAGCATTTCTACAACACCGACTCGTTGACGTTCCGGTTCAACGTGACAAAACGAGAGCGCTGGACCGAGCAGGACGTCTTCTTTCGCCTCATGATGCCCGCTCGAGACTACTGGAACTCCAGCTTCTTTGTCGGGACCTCGGCCGTATTCCGACGACGGGCGTTAGAAGATATCGGAGGGTTTGCCGTTGAAACGATCACGGAGGATCTGCATACCAGCGTCCGAATTTACAAGAAAGGTTGGCGCGGTCTTTACCACAACGAACCGCTCTCCAATGGGCTGGCCGCCAACGACCTGAAAAACTATCACACCCAGAAGCTTCGGTGGGCCCAGGGCAACATCGCCCTACTCTTCGTTGAGAATCCGTTATGGACCAAGGGGCTGACCCTCCCGCAACGCATCTGCTTTTTCGCCTCGGTCTTCAGTTGGCTTATCGGACTTCCCAAACTGATCTATTTCATCGCACCGGCCATCATGCTGCTGACCGGCCGGTACCCGATCGATCCGTTCGATTGGCCGCTCATCTGGCGATACGGACTGTTCCTGGCGGTCGTCATCAGCAGCATCAAGATTGTCAGTCGCGGTCACACCAGGCTGTTCGGCGATGAGATCTCCCACATGCTCAACTTTTTTGTCCTCATCAAAGCTATCGTCAAGAGTCCGTTCCGACGAAAGGCGCGATTTGTCGTGACCGGCAAGGGAGCCGGCCAACATTCGGGTCTGCAAGGTTTGGCCCCGCAACTGACAATTATTGCGCTCTGCTTTGCGGGCGTCGAATGGGGGGCGCTCAAATGGTTCTACTCCATCTCGCGCGACCGACTCGGGCTCGCCATGGCCATCTTCTGGGCCCTCAACAACGGCGTGTTAGCCGCTCTTGCTGTCGCCACGGTTACCGCACCGCTCTACCGTCGCCAGGCGTTCAGGTTTGAGGGTGCTATTCCAGTTGATTATACCGCCGAGTCTCATCACGGAACTCTGCACGGCCAGGGCGTTACTGCCGACGTCAGCGATACGGGCGTAGCGCTGATTACCCCTTCAGCCCTCCCTGTCGGCGATCCCGTACACCTCCGCCTCCACCTGGGATCCCAGGCCATCACCTGTCACGGAATTGTTCGGTATGTCCAGAAAGGTTTTACGTCAACCGAGGGGCCGTTCCGATACGGTGTGCAATTCATCAACCTCACCCAAGCGCAACTCGACATCATTACCACATTTTGCTTCAATCGAATGTTGCCCACATTCCTCCAACGCGCCGAGGCGACACCGTCATCCTCCACAAGACTGCTGGCCGCCTGGCGCCGTCTCCGGCAACGCCGACACCCCACACCAAGCATGCCGATCAGCGTACCGGTCATTTCCGAGACCGCCTCGCCCAACTCGCACTCCTGTCGCCCGCTGGACGCCGAACACCAGCCATGAACGCCATCGAATTGATCAAAAACCGATGGGCGATGAGCCTTGTGGCGTGTATCTACGCCGCCGTACTCTGGGGAGGCTTCCAGTGGATCTATCGGCACGAGATCGAACTCCAGCGCCTTGCGCAAGCAGAGACCCCGAACCTCCTTCGGACCATGCGCATGTATCGCGCGCTTTCTTCTGCCCCTGTACAACGAACTAACCTGGATACGTTCGTGACGCTCGGCGATCTTCTTGAACGAGTCAAGCGCTGGGATGAGGCCGCCGTCGCCTGGCATCGGATCCTCGACGTCATCCCCGAACAGCGCTGGCCCCGTCAACGGCTGGCG
>PQAQ01000257.1 GCA_003105305.1 Candidatus Methylomirabilota bacterium | reverse complement strand
CGGGCACCGCGCGGGTCACCACCTCGCCGTCGGTGGTGAGGATCACCCGGAGCACCCCGTGGGTGCTCGGGTGCTGCGGCCCCATGTTGATCGTCATGGTGCGCCGTTCAGTCACCGGTCGTCCCTTCTTCCCACCATTTCGGAGAGGCCTGCGCGGGGTAGTCCTTGCGGAGCGGAAATCCTTCCCAATCCTCCGGCATAAGGATGCGCCGGAGATCGGGATGGCCCTCGAAGCGAATGCCGAACATATCGAACACTTCACGTTCATGCCAATCGGCGGCGCCCCAGATCGGCGTGACGCTCGGTACCGCTTCGCCTTCCTCAACCTGTATCTTGAGCCGGATTCGCGACTTGTACTGAAGAGAATAGGGATGGTAGACCACCTCAAAACGGGGGTGGTCTCCAAGCCGATCAACTGCGGTGAGATCGGAAAGGAAATCGTAGAGAAGGCCGGGATCCTCTTTCAGGTAGCGACAGATGCGAAGCAGGTCGTCGGACCGGATCAAGAGGGTGGTCTCGTTGCGAAACTCCCTGGTCGAGAAGGTCGCCGTCGGAAACCGTTCTCGCACCTTTGAAGCGGTGAGATTCTCCTCCCTCCCTTTTACGTGACCCATTCCAGGCCCCCCTTCTTCCAGACATATAGGAGTCCGATCAGGAGGATGCCGAGGAAGAGAACCATTTCTATCAACCCGAACAGTTTGAGACTACTCAGGATCACCGCCCACGGGTACAGAAATACGATCTCGATGTCGAAGATGATGAACAACATCGCGACCAGGTAAAACTTGACCGAGAACCGCTCTCGCGCAGAGCCCACGGGGTCGATCCCACATTCGTACGGGGCGAGCTTCGCACGTGTGGGCCGCCTGGGCCCAAGCACGTGTGATAGAAAGAGGGTAGCGAGGGCAAAACCGACCGCCACCAGGATCAGGATGAAGATCGGCAGATACGAAAGCAGCACCGCGTCCTCCTCCTCGGCGATCGGTTGTCGCCCCCCAAAACCTCATCCTCTGCTATGCGCCGGGAACGACGTACTTGATAAAGGGATTCGCGAAGAAGATGATCAGCGCAACGAGCAGGACATAGATCGCGAGCGATTCGATGAGCGCAAGGCCGATGATCATCGCAACCTGAATCTTCGGAGCGGCTGCGGGTTGCCGTCCCATCGCTTCCAACGCGCTGACGATGGCTCGGCTCTGGCCGATGGCGGCCGCGCCGGAGGCGATGGCCATGGCAAATCCGCCCGTGAGGACCGATACTACAAAGAAGGTTGAAGAAGACTCAGGCGCGGCCCCTTCGGCGGCGGACGCAATCTGGGACCCGAAGGCCAGCATAATGGTTACCAACAGCAGGGTGAGCGCTCCTTGCGTGCGACTCATCGGCGCAACTCCTTTCAGAATGAAATGATGGGGTTAGTGATGCTCCTCGTGTTCGACCTGAACGGCTCCTGCGATATACACCATAGACAGCATGACAAAGATGAACGCCTGGACGAAACTGGTAAAGAGGCTTAGGGGCATCATAATGCCCAGATAAATGACGTACGGAATACCCAACCAGATCAACGACAACAGGATGGCGATGACGCTCTCCTCCCCGAAGATGTTGCCGAACAGCCGGATCGACAGGGAAATCGGCCGGGCGAGATGGCCAATCAGCTCAATCGGAAACATGATGGGCGCCAACCACAGGATCGGCCCGCAGAAGTGGCGCAGATAGGCGACAATCCCCTGTTCCCGAATGCCGAAGTAGTTGTACGAGAAGAAGATGGTGATAGCGAGGGCGGCCGTTGTATTCAGGTTCGCCGTAGGAGGCTTGAGCCCGGGAAACGCACCCAGAAGGTTCCCCACCAGGATAAAGAGACCGGCCGTCCCGATCAGGGGAAGGTACCGTTTTCCGTTGTGTCCGATCATCTGAGTAAGCAGGTCCACGAACGTCTCGACGACCACCTCCATGAAGTTCTGAATCGGCCCGGGCACCGCCTCGAGCCGCTTCGTGGCCATATACGACACAACGATCAGGATCGCCATAACCAGCCATGCCATTGCGATATGTTCCGGTATCCAGGCCCCGGAAATCCCGATCGCCCCAAGAAAATTCGGGATCTGAAAAATTGTCGGATGATGTTCCATCACGCCTCCCGGTTTTTGTGCGGGAAATCACATACGGATTGTAAACAAATCAACGTCCCCAATGTTTGAGATCCTTCATGAGATTGATAAAGCCCGCCGCAACGCCGAAAATAAAAAAGAGAATCATCAGCCACGGCGTCGTCCCCAACCAGCGATCCAGGGCGATGCCGATCGCGGCCCCGATAGCAATCGAGGCGGCAAACGTGATCCCCAGCGAACTTAGCCCCGCGAGCTGGCGCCACAGTCGTGCCTGATCGTCCTTCATCGTCCTGTCGATGCACCTCGGGCATCGCCTCTCCTGCGGTCGACTTTACTCTAGCCTCCCCCCTCTACCCTGTCAAGATTCGCCGCCCCCCACACTACCAGAGCCCGACGACCGATGCCCTGGCCAGTTCCAGAAAGGGTCCCGGATAGATACCGATGGCGAGGGTGGCGACCAGGGTTACCAGGAGCGCCACGCGCAGCGGCATGGAGGAACTCAGGGCCAGACCCTGGGGTGGCAGGTCGCGCATGTACATCGCCACCGTCACCTTCATGTAATAGAACAGCGAGATGGCAGAGTTGATGACGGCGATCACTGCGAGCCAGACATACCCCCGCGCGATCGCAGCGCCGAACAGGTAGAACTTCCCGACAAAACCGGCGGTCGGAGGAACGCCGGCTAACGAGAGGAGGAAGATCAGCATGGCGGCAGCCGCCAGGGGACTTCGCTGAGCCAAACCGGTGAAGTCCTCGATCCGCTCCCCTTTGACCTTCCCCGCGCAGAGCAGAATCACCATGGCAAAGGCGCCAAGCGTCATCAGGGCGTAGATCAGGGTATACAGCAGTATGGCCGAGATCCCCAGCTCGTGTCCCGCCACCAGCCCGATCAGCAGATACCCGATGTGGGCGATGGAGCTATAGGCCAGCATCCGTTTGATATTGCTCTGCGCAATCGCCACCACATTGCCTACCGTCATCGTCAGGAGAGACAGGAGATAGAACAGCAGCGTCCAGCGCTCCTGCAGATCCGGGAAAGCGACAAGAAAGACTCGGAGGAGAATGGCCAGACCGGCAACCTCTGACGCCGCCGACAGAAGCGCCGCCACAGGGGTGGGAGCGCCTTCATACACGTCGGGGATATACATATGGAAGGGGACCGCCGCGATCTTGAATCCAAAGCCTGCCACCAGCATTACCATACCCAGGATGAGCGCCGGGTTCGACACCGTGTCCGCCGTGATCGTCTCGGCAATCTCTCGCAGGCCGATTGTGCCGGTCAACCCATACAGCATCACGATGCCGTACAGCATAATCGCGGACGAGAACCCTCCCATCAGCAGGTACTTCAGGGCCGCCTCACTGCTGCGCCGCTCCCGCTTCATAAATCCGGCCAGAATATAAATAGGAATCGACATCATCTCCAGGCCGATATACAGGATCAGGAGATCAACCGCACTGACCATCAACATCATGCCCAGCGTGGCAAAAAGGATCAAGGGGTAGAACTCTCCCTTGTCGATTCGCTCACTCTTCAGATAGCCGATCGACATCGGCAGGATCAACGCGGCTGAGACCAAAAATACGATCTTGAAGAACAACGCGAACGGATCGCTGATGTATTGCCCGTTAAAGGCGGGCTGCGTCACCCCCCATTGGCGGACCAGGACCATAAACGTACCCGCCACGCCAAGGATACTCAGATATCCCAGCCAGTCTCGTCCTCCCGGAGGCGCGATGAAATCGAGCGTAAGGATGGCCATGGCCACAAGGCTGAGGATCACCTCCGGCGAGGCTGTCGAGAGATCGGCCAGGTTGAATACTTGCGTCATCGGGACCTTTCGGCATGGACAGCGGCAGGCGCGTGAACCGGCACGACAGCAGCTATCCCCACACCCGCCTCGCGACCGGGCTCAACCTCGTCCGCTGCCGGCGGTGTTGACTTGCTCAGGTACGGTTCGGCGCCGGCATCCTGCTTGTGAACCCTCGCCAGAACATAGTTCACCGACGCCTCGGTCCGGCTCAGGAAGGGAGTGGGATAGAGGCCGATCCAGAAACACAGGACCACGATTGGAACAAGGGTGCTGATCTCTCTGAGGCTCAGGTCGGGAAGCGCCATATTCTTTGGGTTCTCCAGCGCCCCAAACATCGTCCGCTGATACAGCCAGAGCATATAGGCCGCGCCGAGCACGATTCCGGTCACGGCAAAGGAAGCCARGACATAACTGACCTTGAAGGCGCCGACYAGAATCAAAAACTCACCGATGAAGCCGTTCAGCCCGGGAAGTCCCATCGACGAAAACATGATGATCGCAAACAGTGTCGCRTAGACCGGCATCTGCTTGGACAGGCCGCCGAACTCCGAGATCTGCCTCGTATGTCGGCGATCATAGATCAGACCCACGATCAAGAAGAGGGCGCCGGTTGAAAGGCCGTGGTTGATCATCTGGATGATGCTGCCTTGCACCCCCTGGGCATTCAACGCAAACATACCCAGCATCACGAACCCCATGTGGCTGACGGAGCTGTAGGCGATCAATCGCTTCATGTCGGTCTGCACCATACAGACCAACGCCCCGTAAACGATCGCGATAATCGACAGGATCATGATCGTGGGAACAAAGTGCTGGGTAGCCTCCGGAAGCATCGGCAGGTTGAACCGGATGAAGCCGTACGTCCCCATCTTCAGCAGAACGCCGGCCAGGATCACGCTGCCCGCCGTCGGGGCATCGGTATGGGCGTCCGGCAACCACGTATGAAAGGGGAAGAGCGGCACCTTGATTGCGAACCCCAGGAAGAAGGCCAGCCACACCAGATCCTGAAACGAAAGCGGGATACCCAGCAATGTGACCACGGGCGTGGAAGGATACGATAGCTTCATCAATTCGAAAATGTCGAACGTGTAGGTCCCCGTCTCGGCGCCATGATAGAAATAGACCGCCAGGATCCCCAACAGCATGATGACGCCGCCGAACAGCGTATACAGAAAGAACTTGATGGCCGAGTAGAGGCGTCGGTCGCTGCCCCAGATGCCGATGAGAAAATACATCGGGACCAGCATGACTTCCCAGAAGATGTAGAACAAAAAGAAGTCGAGGGAGAAGAAGACGCCGAGCATGCCGGTCTCGAGCATCAGCATGAAGGCGAAATACTCCTTCAACCGAAGGGTGACCGATTCCCATGAACAGACAACCGTGATGACAGAGAGAAAGGTGGTTAACATGACCAGCCACAGGGTGATCCCGTCAAGACCAAAGAAATAGGTCACGCCAAGCGAGGGGATCCAGGAGGCTTTCTCGACAAACTGCATCTCGGCTGTCGTCGAATCGAAGTAGGCGGGGATCCAGAGGGATACCAGGAGGTCGGCGACCGTAAAGGCCAGGGCGGTCACGCGGATGGCTCCCTTCGACTCCTTCGGAAGGAGCGCGATCACGACCACCCCGGCAAGGGGCAGATACGTCATCAGCGATAAGATTGGAAACTGAAGGGCATTCATGGGAACCGCAATCCTCCTGTCTCAGGTCTGACTACTGCAATCAGCGCTCAGCCGTCAGCGGTCGGCTTTCAGCCTACGCACCACGTTCCATTTTTTGCTGACTGCTGATAGCTGTTAGCTGATCGCTCATAAAAATAGATAGAACACCACCATGCCGACGATGCCCAGCGCCATCGCCAGAATATAGTTCTGAATGGCTCCCGTCTGCAGCCGTCGCAGCGTGAAGCTTCCACCCTGTATCAGGGTAGCGATGGCGTTAACCAGGCCATCGACGATCTTCATATCGTACCAGGACGATACTACACTCAACCGCATCGTCAGCCAGCCACTGCCGTTGACCGCGCCGTCCACGACCTTGGCGTCCACTCCCCACAGAAAACGACAGAAGGCCTTCCCGAAATCGATGAAGATCGCTTCATAGAGCTCGTCAACCCAGTACTTGTTCAACAGCAGGTTATAGAGACCTCGCAGCTTCTCGGCCAGCGCCGCCGGGATATCCGGCCGCTTGACGTAGAACAGATACGCGAGGCCGATTCCAGCCAGCGCAACAGCCAGCGAAAGCGCCGCCATAACCAGCTCCGAGGCCTCTGCCGCATGCTCGACAACCGCGCCCGTCGCATGTTCGACGGCAGCCTCCGATCCATGCGCAGCCTCAAAGATCGGCTCGACAAAGCGATGGTACAGGCCGTGATCCGGAGGAAATCCGAACACCGCCCCCGCAATCACCGAAAGAACGCCGAGCACTAACAGGGGATAGGCCATGTTCGGCGGCGATTCGTGCAGGTGATGGGCCGTGTGATGATCGCCGCGAAAATGCCCGGTAAAGACCTGGAAGAAGAGCCTGAACATGTAAAAGGCGGTCATGAAGGCG
>PQAQ01000256.1 GCA_003105305.1 Candidatus Methylomirabilota bacterium | reverse complement strand
TCGAGACACCGAGCGCGGCGGCAATGCTCTCGTGGGAGAGCTGCGCCTCCCACTTCAATCGAATCACGTCCTTGATCATGCGTAGAGCCATCCGTGGTTTCGGCACCGTCTTCCTCCTGTGGGCAAAACCGCCGAGGGTACGGGCCAGGATCCAGATCTCTACGCAATGCCACAGCCGACGCCGAGGCACCGGTCACGATCGCCGAAACGTTCGGTCACGTTGCCGAAACGGCCGGTCACGATGCGCCGAAATGCGCGGTCACATTCGGCCGAAATGCGCGGTCACATTGCCGAAACGGGCGGTCACGATGGGCCGAAATACGCAAGGTGGCCTGAACTCCCAGAAACTGCTGTAATCGGTGGCAGAACCTGAGAGTTTTCCGCAGCGATCCGATCGAGGTTTTGCGCATTGGCCACCGATGATCTTTTCCACAGCCGCCTCGATCAGATGATCGATCTTCGCCACCCGCTTGCCGTGCTCGCGCAACGCATGCCGTGGCAGAGAATCTGAGCCGCTCCGGTTTCCTGTACCGACCTGAACGCTGGTCCCCCGAGGCGGGCAACGCCCCCGCGGCGCGCCGATCAGGCCTAGACTGACGTTCCACCGCCCGCCGACCGGACTTTCCCTTGTACGCCACCTGCAACAGGCCGGGAATCAATTGCCGGTGCCGGTCTCCGGCGTTTCGCAAAGCCGATTAAGTCGACTCCGGGACACCGACAAACAAGCCATTGATGTTCGCCAGATCATCCAGCGCCAGCACCCGGCGGCTCAACATGGAGGAGATTTCGGCGGAGAGAACCGGTGTCGTCAGGCACTCGAATTTAGCCTCTATTTCACGCGGAGAAACCGGGTTCTCAACCAACCCGCGGGGATTCAGGACAGTGCGCTCACAGGTACTCCCATAGCGTGTCCGGACCACTACGCGGGCACCACGCAAGCCTGAAAGGCCGTCGCTGAACCTCTTGTCCGAATGAACTGTCGTGTTGGACATCAGCCATCCCACAGGCGCTTTCAGCAGGTTTTGCAGCGACAATTCGCCAGGACCAAGCCGCCCTCTCAGAAAGACCAGCGCCAGACAGTACGGGATATTCTGCCGTAAAGATTGGACGGTACCCGGATCGCCGCTGGCAGTGTCCGCAATCGCCTGTGATGAAACGTAGACTTCGATTGCCTCAATGTCTTCCGGATGAAGACGATAAGCCACCTTCAGTTCGAGCGCTGCATCGATGGCCGCGTGCGTATTGATATCCGCAGCATGCAAGCGAACGTTCCTCGATCGCAGCGCGCTCCAAGCCAAACACCCGTTCGAAGGTACTTCAATTACGTCGTTGCATGTGGCATCGCCACCATACGGGACGGCCCAATGATAGGCTGCCTTCCCTACAGCAGCGCATGCAGACAGCACACCATTCAAGGCCGGTGGGGCTACCGGCTGGGACCATGCCATCGCCAGCGCGTTGGCCGTCGCATCAGCATTCAATCCGAGAATCCGCGCAGACGCGGCCGCTGCCGCGCATGATTCAATCAGTCCATTACTGCATGTGGCGCACGTTGGCTTCGACCGATTTCGCTCGAGGTATGTCGCCACCTCGTAGCCGGCAACGATGGCCGTCAGGAAATGCAGGCCCGACCGACCATGTTTCTCGCTCAATGACAGCGAAGCCGGAACGACGGCAGCGCTGACGACCATCCCGGCGGTGCCGATCGTGTCGAAAAGACACAATGTGCGTCCGACAATACCGTTGGCAAGAGCTGCGTAGTACAGGGCGGTACGACGATTGGAACCGATCAAGGTGGCCTCCGACCGACCTCCTGCCAATCCCGCCAGATCCAAGTCGCGACGCGGATTCACTTCGTCCTGGGCACCCGCAATCGCACACCCCAGCCAGTCCAGGAAAACGTACTTGGCTGCGATAACGGTTTCCGGGGCGATCGCCGCCGAATCCAGCTCGACAATTTGCCTGGCCAAGTCGCGCCAGGTCACAGGAACCACCCGCTACCTTCATTCAAGATCACTGACATTCGACGACGCTTCCTCAGTGTCCGGGAGCACAAGCCACTGCCCGACGATATGACCGAATCCCCATCTCGAGACTCAGGGCGATGGAACACCCGGATCGTCGCTGCCATGAATGTGCTTCAGTTTGTTCCACAGCGTCGTACGACTAATTCCAAGGACTCGCGCCAGAGATGTTCTATTGCCACCCACGCGATGAATCGCCTGTTCGAGGATTTGCCGCTCCATGGCATCCATGGAGCCAAGGTCGATCGACAGCTTCCCTCCGCCATTCAACGGCGCCGGTGCAGAACCCACCTCGGATTCGAGCTCTGCCAGGAACGCATCGTCGTCCATGAATCGTGACCAAATGACATAACGCTCCAGAATATTGTCCAGCTCACGGACATTGCCTGGCCAGTGATAATCACGAAACCACGTCATCAGCTTTTCCGACGGGTATTTTTCGGTTCCATACATCCCGTGCGCTCTCCGGAGAAAATGCTCGACGAGGAGAGGGATGTCATCGCTGCGTTCACGCAGGCTAGGTACCGTCAGGCGCAGTATATTCAATCTGTAGTAAAGGTCTTCCCGGAACTTGTTGTCTTGAATCGCCTGCAGCAGGTTCTCATTGCTGGCTGCGATGACTCTTATGTCCACGGGTAATACCCGGTCTCCGCCGATACGCATCACCTGTCGCTCCTGCAGTACCCGCAACAGGCGTGCCTGCAGGTCCAGTGAGACCTTGCCTATTTCGTCCAGAAATATTGTGCCGCCGTGCGCCAGTTCGAAAAGCCCAGGTTTTCCCCCTTTGCGAGCACCCGTGAAAGCGCCACTCTCATATCCGAAGAGTTCGCTCTCCAGAAGACTCGGCGGCAGCGCCGCACAGTTGATGGCGACAAACGGACCCGTCTTGCGGACAGGGCTCAGATTATGAATTCCTTGCGCGAGCAGTTCCTTTCCGGTGCCGCTCTCGCCGATGATCAGTACAGTTGTCCGTTCGAAACTGGCGATCTCGCGTGCCTTGGTCAAGACGAAATGCATGGATGGGCTGCTACCAATGATCCGGTCCAGGGTGTACTTGGCCACCAGCCCCTGGGTATACAACTCCTTCCGGATCTGCTCCTCCATCCGCTGGATCTTCGTGATGTCCTGGAAGGTAACGACGGTGCCGACCGTCTCCTTATCGATGTCGATGGATGCCCTATTCGCAATAATCCTCTGGTCACCCACTTCCAACATGTAACCACGGCGCGGTCTGTAATCCTCGAGAAGTCGGGGCAGCACTGACGATTCGGTAGCGGCCGTGGCACCCTGCTGGATGCCAAGCAATCTCGCGGCAACCGGATTGCAGAGTGAAATCAGGCCTTGCCGGTTTACTGCTACGACTCCATCGTAGACATGATCGAGAATCGTCTGGAACAGCTGCCCCTTTTCCCGCTCCTGTTGTCTCGCACGAGTGACGGTCGTCGCGCGCTCCAACGCTTGTACCACCGCTTTTCGCCCGGTATGCACTACGATTCCCAGCATCCCTGCCTGGCGTGCGATCTCTGCTCCATAAGCACTGCGCATCACCAGAACACGGCTCCCTGACGCTTGTGCCCAGGCAATTTGCGCCTGAAATTGCGTGTGGTCGTTATAAGGAAACACCTGAACGGTGCAATTCAGAAGCTCCGTGAACCAGGCCACTTCAAAACCATGTGCCTCCCGCTGGTACAGCAAAAGGCCAATTTGTCTGCCGTGGTCCCGGGCCTGACGAATTGCGTGAAAATAGTCGGAGTCGGTCGGAGCAAGATGAACTATGGGCAGATCCACCGCCTGTTCTATGGCGCGAGCTGAGGCGTCTCGAGAGATGACCACCTCGATGGCCGGATTCTTTCGGACGACATTGCGCGCAAGCGTCGCGGCTTGTTCAAAAACCCCCTCGATCACTTCTACCTCGAGTTTCAGGCCGGCGGCAACCTCACGGCAAAGAGCGGACAACTCCGGAGTGGGGCTGTTGAAGAGTATCCTTGCGGTCACGACCTACCTTCCTCCTGTGCCTGGTGTGCGAGTACAGGGGTTCGATGGCAAGCCGACCCGCTCCCTACTGGTGGCCCTAGTGTAGTCGGCCCTGCGAAATTCAGCTTGCCGCCGCCACGACCAGCGCCGACCGCTCGCGCGATGGCGACCGCATCACCGATACGGCGAGAAGCAACTGCAACGTTGCCGCCGAAGACCCGGGGCGCCGGCCGCCCGGCGGGCCCCGGCCGGGCAGCGGGCTGCGGTACAATCGCGCCCGAGCCGGCATCGAGAGAGCGTTATCTCAATCGAAGCCC
>PQAQ01000255.1 GCA_003105305.1 Candidatus Methylomirabilota bacterium | reverse complement strand
TTACCGGTCCGCCAGGCTCCGGGAAGAGTACGCTGGCGGATCGCCTCACGGAGGAGCTGCGCAAACGCGGCAAGACGGTAGGGATCGTGGCGGTGGATCCGACGAGTCCGTTTACCGGAGGCGCGATTCTGGCCGACCGGATCCGAATGCAGAGCCACAGTCTCGACCCCGGCGTCTTTATCCGCAGTATGGCCACGCGGGGTCATCTTGGCGGTCTGGCCCGCGCCACCAACGAGATCGTGGACGTCATGGATGCGGCGGGGAAAGAGGTGATCCTGATCGAGACGGTAGGAGTCGGTCAGGATGAGGTAGAGGTGGTAGGAACGGCGCACACCTGCGTAGTAGTCTCGGTGCCCGGCCTCGGCGACGAGGTCCAGACCTTTAAGGCTGGCGTCCTGGAGATCGGCGATCTGTTCGTGGTCAATAAGGCCGACCGGGAGGACGCAAACCGGACCATCACCGAGTTTGAGATGATGCTACAGATGGCGCCGAAAGGGGCCGGCTGGTCTCCGAAGGTCCTCAAGACGGTCGCCACAACGGGCGAGGGCGTCACAGCGCTCCTGGACGCGATCTTCGAGCACAGGGCCTTCATGAATGAAGGCGATCTGCACAGACAGAAGGCCCGGGAACGAAGCGAGCGAGCCTTTGTTGCGCTCCTGCAGGAGACGCTCACGGCCAGGGCACTGGAGCGATTCGATCGGAACGGTCGCATGCAGGAACTGATCGCCCGCGTCGCCGACCGCACCCTCGACCCCTACACCGCCGTGGATGAGGTTCTCGCCAAGATCGGCCTGTAGGGGGTGATGAGTATGGATGTGCTGCAGGCGGGAGTCGGTGAATTTAGCGTGACAGATCCGGACGAGCTGCGCGCCTTCATGCGGACCGAGAAGCAGCGGGAGATGGTGAATAAGGTCATGCCCGAGGCTGAGGCGGTTCGCCGGTACGTGAAGGACGGCGATTACGTCAGCTTCGACTTCTCCTCCTTTACCCGCGGTCCGGCCTCCCTTATTCGGGAGATCATTCGTCAGCGGCGAACGCATCTCTGGTTTGCGGCCAAGTTCACCTTGATGGAAACGACGCTGCTGGCGGCCGGAGGCTGTCTGCGTGGGGTCGATGTGGGCTTCCTGGGCCTGGGTCGCCTGATCAGCAAGTTTGTGGAGGAAGGGCGGATCAAGGTGACCGAATGGACCAACGGAACCTTGGCGCTGCGCCATCTGGCCGGCGCAATGGGGGTGCCGTTCCTGCCGACCAGGAGTCTCCTGGCCACCGACACATTGACCTATTCCGGCGCCAAGGTGGTCCAGGACCCCTTTGCCGGCAAGCCGATTGCGCTGGTGCCTGCCGTGAACCCCGATGTCGGGCTGGTCCATGTCCAACAGTGCGACATCTATGGGAACGCCCGCTGCTTCGGTCCGGGCGTCTCGCCCCTGGAAACGGCTATGGCCTCTAAACGGACTATCATCTCCACCGAGGAGATCATTCCGATCGACGACATCCGTAAGGCGCCGTCGAAGACCACCATCCCGTACTATCTCGTGGACGCCGTCGTTCATGCCCCGTATGGCTGTCTGCCGGGTGGGACACAGGGACTCTACGAGATGGACGCGGCGCACTTTCTGGAGTTCATGAGCGCCTCGCGTGATGAACAGGCGATGGCCGCCTATCTCGACAAGTATATCTATAGCGTGGCTTCACATGAGGAGTTTCTGGAGAAGCGGATAGGGCCAGCAAGGCTGCTCGCGCTGAAGCGACAGGCCGTCATCAAGGAGGGCTATCAGTGAACGGTACGGCGTTCACTGAGGCGGAGTTCATGATCTGTCAGTGCGCTCGGCTGATCCGTGACGGTGCGCTGGTCTTTATCGGTTATGGGATGCCGCAGATCGCCGCTATCCTGGCCCAGCGCCTGCACGCTCCTGGCATGGTCCAGGTCTACGAGTTCGGCGCGGTCGGCGCGCTCCCCGAGACGCCGTTCGTCCGCTTTACGATGGGCGGGCCCCGCAACTGCTATCGGTCGGTCGCTTGGACGAGCATGAATACCATCTTCGCGCAGGCCCAACTCGGGCTGATCGATATGGGCGTTCTCGGCGCGACACAGATCGACCGGTTTGGCAATATTAACTCAACCATCGTCGGGCGCGACTACCACCGTCCGGAGAAGCGGTTTCCAGGGAGCGGGGGGGCCAACGAGGTGCTGTCCCAGTGCTGGCAGACGGTGGTCATCGTCAAGCACGAACGCCGTCGTTTCGTGGAGAAGGTCGATTTCGTGACCTCGCCCGGGTTCCTTGACGGCACGCCCGGGGCGCGCGAACGGGCCGGCCTGCCGAAAGACACCGGACCCTGGCGGGTGGCCACCTCCAAGGCCCTCTACGGTTTTGACGACCGGACCAGGCAGATGATCCTGCTCGGAGTCTTACAGGGCCTGAGCGTAGACGACACCCTGAAGGAGATGGGGTTTACCCCCCTCATCGCTTCGACTCTTGAGGAGCTTGCGCCCCCGACCGCTGAGGAGCTGCGCATCCTTCGGGAGGAGATCGACCCCGATCGTGCGATCATCGGCGGCGCCGGGGATTAACGCGACTCCTCGAGTCATATCGGGATTTCCACGCTAGAGTCCACGCAGGCGGGCGGCGTGCAGGACGGCGATGATGGTCATGGCGTCGACGATCTCGCCTTGCAGAACCATCTGGAGGGCGTCCGTAAATGGGAAGGCGCGGACCTGGATGAACTCCGTGTCATCCGGAGGCCGCTCGAGACTTGTCAACTCCTCACCGATCAACAGGTGGGCCGTCTCGTCCATCACGCTCTTGCTTGTGTGAAACGTGCTCAACGGAGTGAGCTTTCCCGCCTGATACCCGATCTCCTCGCTCAGCTCACGCTGGGCGGCCGCCTCGATCGACTCGGCCGCATGGATCCCGCCGGTGGGCATCTCCCAGGGGGCTCGCTGTGCGATATACCGGTACTGCTTGACCAGGAGGACCGTCCGACTGTCGAGAAAGGGGAGGATGCCGACGCACTCGCCGCAGGTCACCACGCCGTAGATCGTGGTCCGTCCGTCGGGAAGCCCGACCAGATCTTCGCGCAGCGACAGCCACCGGTTCCGGTAGATCGGCCGGCTGGACAGCGTCTTCCACGCTTCTTCGGACAACATATGCCTTTTGTTTACCATGTCCGCTCCATGAGAGACCGCCTCGTCCGATCAGCCTGTCCGGCGCGGTTGATCGACGACGCGTCGCAGGCGATTTCGATCATCAACAGCCGTAGTCACATCATAACACGGGTTTCCGCAGACGGCTTGTTGACCGACCGTGGGCCCGAGCATTTCGGGAACAAAAAGGGATTCGCAGAGTTCGGGATGGGGAAAGGTGAAGATTGGTCAATGCGGCTGCGGTTTGTGGAGTTCACGCTCGGGATGGCTTGAATAGACCTGAGTGACATTGTTGAGCATCACTAACTATAATTATGCCGGTCTGTCTAGGACCAACCTAAAATTCCTCGACATGAGCGAAATTATCTTTTCGTTTCGGAGGCTTGTTGATGGAATTTCAACAAGACGCGCAGAGACAAAGGTTGCTCCGCCGGAAGGACAAACTCTCGGTCACTGGAATGCGGCGTTGGCCGAGGTTCCGTGGTATAGTGAAAGAGTTAACCGGGTGAAAAACTAGGAGTGATGTGTGTTGAGCGCGGACGTCCCTGTAACGCTGCGCGGGAGTGCCGATTCTCGGATGACATTTATGGGTGTACGACGGGTGTGTTGGGTGCGAACGACATGGCGCGGACTGTTTATTGCGCTTCTTATCAGTGCGACGTTTGGGACAGCCGCATGGGGCGCGCCGCTGGCGCGAGAGGAGGACCTGCCCAACCTCCCCCAACTGGCGATCTTTCAGCCCGGCGAGCCGAGCCTGCTGTACGATGATGACGGACGGATATTTGGCTCTATTATGCCGGAATACCGGATCTTCGTTCCGCTCGCCCAGATTCCGATGAAGTTGCGACAAGGGGTCATTGCTGCCGAGGATGCCCGCTTTTACGAGCACGGGGCTCTTGACCTGCAAGGGATCGCCAGGGCGGCCGTGAAAAATCTGATGTCCGCATCCGTAAAGGAGGGGGGCAGTACCATCACGCAGCAACTTGCCAAGACCCTGTTCTTGAGCCATGAGCGGACCATCGGGCGCAAGGTTAAGGAGTTGCAACTTGCCAGCGAGCTTGAGCAACGCTACACGAAGGATCAGATCCTGGAGATGTACCTGAACTCAATCTATTTCGGTCATGGGGCATATGGGGTCGAGGCGGCCGCACGAACCTATTTCAGCAAGAGCGTTACAGGGCTCACGCTGCCGGAAGCCGCGCTGCTGGCCGGGCTGCCGCGTGCGCCGGGCCGGTACTCGCCGCTGATCGACATTAAACGGGCCAAGGCGCGCCGCCAGTATGTGTTGGACCGGATGGTAGCGACGGGTGCGATCAAGCAGGCTCAGGCTCGCCGGGCGAATCTCGCGCCCGTATCGGTTAATCCGATGTTTCGATCAAAGGGCATGGCGCCATGGTTCATTGATTATGTCCGGGCACAACTTGATGAGCGCTTTGGCCCGATTGTTGTGCGGAAAGGCGGACTCAAGATTTATACGACGTTAAATGCCGTGATGCAACAGGCGGCAGTCAAGGCGATCAGTCGGGGTGTCGCGGCGATTGCGCAACGGCATAAGGAGCAAGGGAAGGGGGGGGCGGCGACGTTGGAGGGGGCGCTGGTGGCCCTCGATGTCAGGAGCGGTGAGATCAAGGCGTGGGTGGGCGGTTCGGACTACTCGCGGAGTCAGTTTAATCGGGTCGTGCAGGCGCGTCGCCAGCCGGGCTCGGCCTTCAAGCCGTTGGTCTATGCGGCGGCATTTGAGCGGGGACTGACGCCGGCGACCATGATTGACGATGCCCCGATCAGTTTCGAGATCGGTACGGGGAGTCGACGCGAGACCTGGGCCCCGGAGAATCTGGACCGCAAGTATCGCGGTCAGATCACGTTGCGTCAGGCGCTTGAGGAGTCGATCAATGTTCCTACAGTCCGTCTGATCGCTGCCATCGGGGTCGATCCGGTGATCGATCTCGCCCGTCGGCTCGGGATTACCTCAGAGCTTCGGCGGGAGTATGCGCTTGCACTTGGGGTCTCGGAGGTCAGTCTGTTGGAGATGACGTCTGTCTATCAGGCATTTGCCGACCGAGGGAGCCTGGCGCCGCCCTTCGCCATCCGGCGCGTGGTCGGTTCCGGCGAGGTGGTGCTTGAAGAGCGGTTTCCCGAGCCGCGACAGGTGATGAGCGAAGAGGTCGCATTTGTCCTGACCACCGTCCTTGAGGGTGTGGTGGAGCGCGGGACCGGCAAGGCAGCGCGGCGTATCGGACGCCCGGCCGCGGCGAAAACCGGAACGACGCAGGCCGCGGAAGATCTCTGGTTCCTTGGGTATACGCCGAGTGTTGTGGCGGGAATCTGGCTGGGGTACGATCAGCGCCGGTCGATCGGCTCTCACGAGACGGCCGGAAAGGTGGCCGCGCCGATCTGGGTCGATTTCATGAAGCGGAGCCTTGACAACAGCCCTGCCGAACCATTTCTGCCGCCTGGAGGGGTTGTTCGGGTGTGGATCAATCGCAAGACCGGACAGCCGGCCTCATCGAACAATCCCGATGCGTTCGATGAGTATTTCATTCAAGGACAGGAAGCACTGCTGCCGTCAATAGTGACGCTGCCGACGACAAACGGCTCTTCGCCGTCGACGGATGACAGCGTGAACGTTCCATCTGCCTACGGCCATTGACGTCCTTCCAACATCGTCCTATTATACAGGGGGCTTTACTGATTTTGGTTGCGCGGCGATTCACTGTTTCGCTATAGTAAGCGGGCTTGCCTGACTACTGTACCTTTTGGCCCCATCGTCTAGTGGCCTAGGACGCGGCCCTCTCAAGGCTGAAACACGGGTTCGAAGCCCGTTGGGGCCACCAATGTTGTTCGGCAGTGGCGACACTTGCGGTTTCCAATGAAGCCCTCTGCGCCCAGATCGTGACCGCTCCGTTGCAGTAGCCGACCCGATTATCGCAGTCAGGGTAGTGTGAAATTCAGAGGTGGCTGTACCTATGAATAATGATAAGAAATGGACCGTCGAGCGAAACTTTCGTCTGCTCGTCATTATCCTGTCGGTTGTGAGCATCGTCTTTGGGATCATCCCCGCGTTGCTGATCGGTCACTGGCTGCTCTTTCTTGGTTCTGTCGGCGTCTTTGTGGCATGGTTATGGGTGGCGTATCTTATGGCGCGACGGATGGAATGGATCCATGGGAAATGGATCTGGCGTCCCGAGCTGACAGATCCCGACAAAGAGAAGAAGCCTTAGTGGCTGGTGAAAGGCGGCACACCACGCGGAGCACGGTTCGACAGTAGAACGCCACCGCGGCCCTTTGGGGTACGGCAACCTCGAAGGGCCGTCCTGTCTCTAGAATCCTCCGGGACATCAATGAACGGCGCTATCGGGCCGATCCGCATCGGCATCTCATCGTGTCTGCTGGGTGACAAGGTTCGTTACGACGGTGGGCACAAGCATGATCGGTTCCTGACCGATACGCTTGGTAGGCTTGTTGAATGGGTCCCCGTGTGCCCGGAGGTTGAGGTCGGTATGGGTACGCCGCGTGAACCGATTCAGCTTGTGCGGCGACATGGTGACATTCGCCTGGTTGGTATCCGGACCGAGACCGATCATACCGACGTCATGCAAGGGTATGCGCGGAGGCGGGTCGAACAGCTCGCCGATTCGGGCCTCAGCGGGTTCATTTTGAAGCAGGACTCGCCGAGTTGCGGGCTGGATCGTGTGCGGGTGCATCGTGACCGCGGACCGGCCACGCGAACGGGGCGTGGCCTGTTTGCGTCGACGCTTACCCAGCGATTTCCAAACCTGCCGATCGAGGAGGAAGGGCGGCTTCACAACCCTCGACTGCGGGAACACTGGATCGAGCGCGTATGTGCGTACCATCGACTTCAGTCTCTCTGGACGACACGATGGCGGATTGACGATCTGGCGCGATTTCACGCGGCTCATCGGTTCGCACTCCTTGCGCACGCTCCCCCAAGCTATCAGCGACTTCGCCGCCTCATAGCCCGGGCAACAGCGTTGTCGCAAGCTGTATTGCGTGAGCGATATGAACGCGGATTTATGGCGGCATTTACCGTTTCCGCCACACGCAGCCGACATGTGACTGTGCTTCGCCTCCTCTTAGGACGCGTCAGCGACGGGCTCGACGAGCCGGCCTATCGGGAACTGCTCGATCGGATACATGGCTACCGCCGGGGACTCGCCCCCCTCATTGTTCCAGTCTCGCTCATCGCACACTATGTCCGCATTTTCGATATTGACGATCTCAAGGGCCAGGAGTACCTGGACCCACACCCCGTAGAGTTGGTGCTGCGACATCATGTATGATCTTGACGCGCTGATTACCTATTACGACTGGTATGACCATCCGGAGGGGTTGATTTGTTGAGACCCATCACGATGAGTATCGCACCTCCGGGCTTTGGTTGATGCTTCCGGGAGCGTTCTCAGCATTTCATCGCGTTCTCAACAATGAAGAACTTTGGTACATTCATTACGGCACGATCACGCTTCATATCATTGATTCGTCAGGTCACCTGATGACGCGCGAGTTGGGAACCGACATCTCGGAGGGGCAATACCCGGTCATCTCAGTTCCGAAAAACTGTTGGCAGGCTGCTGAAATCGGCCAAGGGGTCTCCTACGCCTTTGGGTCGGTGGTGTGCGCGCCGGTATTTCATTTTGAACGGTTCGAGCTTGGTATGCACAACGCCCTTATTGCGCAATTTCCGCAGTACGGGGATGTGATCACTCGATTAACGTGACCGTAAGCAGTGAGTATCAGTGGCTGGCCGGTGAGTGTTGCAGATGTTCCTGTAACTGAAGCAGCGCAAAGACGTTTGGGTGAATCTTCAGTCCCTTTTGCGTGAGCGCGCGAAGACGCTCGGTCACGGTCGCCGGATCGAAACGACCGGAAACAATCTCGTGATCGAAAAGCTCCCGCACCTTAGCCGTCAGTGTTCTGAGTCGCCACCAACCGCGCAGGTGATACACCGTAAAGCCTGTCAGGGGAATAATCAAGCCCCATGCGTGAGATGATCTGAACGGAGAGAGCGCATACCCGATAGCGACCGCCCAGATTGCAATGAACCCGGCGTACACGACCCAAGGTCCGACTCGTGGGAATCTGCCGACCACTAATCCGGTTGGCTGTAGGCCGGTTCGAGCGACCCGCTGAAGAGGTGCGTATTCAGAGTTCAGCAAGTGGAGGAGAAGCTGTTTATTCCATTCAAGGCTGTGAAGCGCCGGGGTGTTGAGATACGATTGAACCAGGCCTTCGATCTTCTGGCTTTCATGCACATACCTGAACTCGCAGCCGCGTAACGCTTCGAGTTCTTTGATAAATGTGTCACGATCCATAGCGACTCCGTGTTTCCTGCAGCTTGCATGACTCTGTAGCAAGACACACACGCATAGCAGATCTAGCCTGCCTGTAGCGTGGCGTGCGTTTCTTGTAACATAGGCCCTCTGGCGCGTCAAGCGCCAGCCGTGTCTGTATCTGGCCGATTCAGATATCTCTTGCGAGATACAGAATAACACAATAAAATCCGCACAGGAGGGTCAATGATGAGCGAAGATGTGAACGCCGCAGACAGACACGGCAGAACGGTCCTGATGACGGCAGCTCAGGAAGGCAGCCCGGAGGCCGTCGAGGCGCTGATCGCGCAGGGCGCGAATGTGAACACGAGGGACGAATATGGCTGGACGGCTTTGATGCGGGCGGCGCTGAGGGGCCGCCTTGACATCGTAAAGGTGCTGCTTGCGCATGGCGCGTGGTTGCACATCAAATCGGACACAGGCTGGACGGCTTTGATGCGGGCGGCGCTGGCAGGCCATCGCGAGGTGGTAGAACTGCTGATCGCGAATGGCGCCGATGTGAACGCCAGGCAGGACAATGGCGCTACGGCCCTGATATGGGCGTCTCAGGAAGGCCATCGCGCGGTGGTAGAACTGCTGATCGCGAATGGCGCCGATGTGAATGCCAAAACGAACAATGGCGTGACCGCCATGATGATTGCGTTCAACAGAAGTGAAAACGAAATCGTGGAACTCCTCAAAAATGCCGGGGCCAAGGAATAACCCGCCAGAGAGACGACGGCCGGAGGAATCTGACACAGCCCTTTGGGGTTCACCGTACCCCAAAGGGCTGTGCTGTTTCAGTTCAAAGGGGACCCTGTCAGAGCGTATCATGCGGCGCCGCTAATGCGGCATTGTATCCCTTCAATCGTGCTTTTCCTTGTAGATGTGGCGAGAAGCGCGGTTCTGGTCTCGGTGAAGCTTGGCCCGCTCGGCGGGTCCGAGTTTGCCGTCCCGCAGGAAGGCTCGTTTCTCGGCCCCGATTGCGGCCTGTTCGCGTTCGAGACGTGTGGCCTCTCTCGGGTTCAGTGAACCGCTTGCAACCCCTTCGGCGATCCGGTCTTGCTGGTGTTGCTGCCGCTCTTCGATCGGTCCAGCGCCTGCGAGGATCGGCAAGGCCACCAGGAGGCCGAAGACAAAACTGGGGAGGAGAATTCGGACGGTGCGTTCCATATGTTGCTCCTTTCTGTTGGAAGTGGGGTGATTCACGCCTGCGTTACGTTATCCTATAAGATCAGATACGGCGAGAAAGGTTTAATGCCTCAGCTATTGCGGAACTTCCCGGGCATGGCGCAGAGTGAGCGAGGTGACAGTTCTTGCCTGGAGGAAAGCTGCCGCAGCCCTTTGGGGAACGGGACGCCCCAAAGGGCTTTCCCGTTTCCAGGGGACCCTCCAGGAGGGTCTGAAGCACGCGATTGTAGGCGCGACTCGCGTGTGTTCCATCGCGGCAGCCAAGTTATCTCTTGCTAACCTCCGAACAACACAATAGAATCCGCCAGAACTCTAAAAAAGTTAATCGAACGGCCAGCCCATTTACTCGGTCGTTCGATGGCGGAGTTCTCGCCGACTCGGCGTGAAGCATCGAATGGAGCTTGCTGTTGCCGATGCCGTCGTTGTAGGTATCTGGCGGCGGCTGAGGTGATCCTGGAAACGCTTACCGTCAGGATCCATTAATGGGTGTGATATGCACCTCTTGAGCCATCTGTTTACGAACAACCGAAAGTGGGCCGCCGAAATGACGCGATGCGAGCCGGACTTTTTCGCCCGGCTGTCGCGTCAGCAGGCGCCCCAGTATCTGTGGATTGGTTGTTCGGATAGTCGGGTACCCGCGAACCAGATTGTGGGCTTGCTTCCCGGCGAGATGTTTGTCCACCGAAACATCGCCAACTGCGTGATCCACTCCGATCTGAACTGTTTATCGGTGATCCAGTTCGCAGTAGAGGTTCTCCGTGTGGAGCATATCATTGTATGTGGACACTACGGCTGCGGGGGTGTCTTGTCGGCACTACGGGACGAGAAACTAGGGCTAGTCGACAATTGGCTACGGCACGTCCAGGATGTGCGATCCAAACACCATAGTCAGGTCGTTGGCCTGGCGAATGAGGCACAACGCCACGATCTCTTGTGTGAGCTCAATGTGCTTGAGCAAGTGGTTAACGTAAGCCAGGCGACGGTTGTACGCGAGGCGTGGGCACGAGGCCAGGTTCTCGCAATACACGGCTGGATTTACAAGCTCACCGACGGATTGCTGCGAGATCTGGGTATGTGCGTGAGAGCGGAAGCCGAGATCGCCGGTTGCTACGAGTCGGCCCTTGCGCAAGTTGCCACCGAATCCGGCGCCGCACGTTGACCAGGACCAGCATATTGGTGCTTCGTGACATCACGCTGCTGCATTGACCTTGGCAGATGAGCCCCGGCTTATACCGGATGTTGTATACCGATGAGATCATCGATCTCGATCTGAATGGATTCGGAGGTAGCTATGGGCTGGCAGACGCTCGAAGTACGGATTGAAGAGAGCCTGGCGACYATCACGTTGAACCGGCCGAAGGCGCTGAACGCGATCAATCTGGCGATGGTCGGGGAGTTGGAGCAGGCGGTGCGCCAGGTCCGGGACGACCCGGGCGTCCGGGTGGTGGTGATTACGGGCACCGGGGACAAGGCGTTTGCCGCCGGGGCCGACATCACCGAGTTCAAGGCGATGAGCTCGATCGAGGCCTGGATGTTCGTCCAGCGCCTTCAGCGGCTGTTTCTGGAGATCGAGCGGCTGCCGAAGCCGGTCGTTGCGGCGGTCAACGGGTACGCGCTGGGGGGAGGGTGCGAGTTGATGATGGCCTGTGACATCGTCTATGCGTCAGATTCGGCCAGGATCGGCCAGTCTGAAATCAACCTCGGGATCATCCCCGGCGCCGGGGGTACGCAGCGGCTGGCGAGGCTGATCGGCAAACAGCGCGCGAA
>PQAQ01000254.1 GCA_003105305.1 Candidatus Methylomirabilota bacterium | reverse complement strand
AGCGCCCGCTTCGCATGGGCCTGCCCTTTCACATCGGCCAGATCAACGCCGTAGCTGGCGTGCTGCGCGAACACCTCCTGCAGGTCGATGCGCGTGGGAGGAACCTCCTGCGCGCCGTTCAGAAACTCCACCACCTGCGGCAGCGTCTCAACCCCGAAGACCTGGATCCCCTCCACCACGGCCGCCTCCGGGGCGTTCTCTGCGGGCAGGATCATCCCGGAAAGTCGGTTGCGCGCGGCCGAGACCGCCATCGGCAGGGCGCCGGTAATCCCGCGGATGCCGCCGTCCAGCGCCAGCTCGCCCAGGAGCAGATGACTCTGGAGCCGGTCAGGTTCGATCAGACCCATGGCCGCCAGGATGGCGCAGGCGATGGGGAGGTCGAAGCAGGCGCCCTCCTTTTTGATGTCGGCCGGCGCCAGGTTGACCGTGATCCGTCGAGCGGGAAAGTCGAATCCGCAGTTCTTGATGGCCGCCCTCACCCGATCGCGGCTTTCCTTAACCGCCGCATCCGGCAGCCCGACGGTGTTGAAGTTGGGCAGGCCCTGGGCGATATCGACCTCGACGTCGACCAGGTAGGCCTCGACCCCCATCACCGCGCTGGATAGCACCTTGGCGAGCATCGTACCTCCGCTAAAAGAGCGTCGTTCCCTCGCTGCTGAAGGCGTCCCGGATCAGAAGGATCTCTGGCTGACCCGCCTGACTGCCTGCAAACGTCACCGCCACGACATCGAAACGGCAGGCCGCTCCCGAGAGCCGGTGGCGCTGTAAAAACAGCTCCGCCACCCTGACAATCTGGCGCTGCTTGTGGCGCGTGACCGAGGCCTGCGGCGGACCGAATTCTCCGGATGTACGGGTTTTCACCTCTACGAACGCTACGACGTCGCCCTCCTGCGCGATCAGGTCGATCTCGCCCAGCGGTGTGGAGTAGTTGTCGTGGAGGATGCGGAACCCTTTGCTCTTCAGATACGTTTTGGCAATGCGCTCGCCTTCCGTCCCTAGAACCGACCGACCGGTTTTCATAAGTGGCACCCTGTTACACGTATTCCCGGACACCCTTGAAGCTTTTCCTGTGGATAGGGCTGACGCCACACCGGGCAATAGCCGTCAGATGTTCCGAGGTCCCGTACCCCTTGTGACGGCTGAAGCCGTATTGCGGAAGGGCGAGGTCGTACGCCTGCATGATCCGGTCCCTGGCAACCTTCGCCAGGATGGACGCTGCCGAGATGGAGAAACAGAGACGATCCCCGGAAGGGATCAGTCGGTGGGGGATGGAGCAGTGGGGGGATTGGTTGCCATCGATCAAGGCGAAACCGGCGGGCGGGTTTAAGGCGTCGATGGCGCACCGCATGGCCAGCATGGTCGCCCGGAGGATATTAATGGCATCGATCATCTCCTCCTGAATCACGCCGAACCCGACAGCGACGGCTTCGGCCCTGATCGCCAGGTCAAGCTGCTCTCGCCGCCTAGCGCTGAGGGTCTTGGAGTCGTTCACTCCCTTGAGTGTGCAGCCGTCCGGCAGGATCACAGCGGCGGCCACAACCGGCCCCGCCAGCGACCCGCGTCCGACCTCATCAACACCCGCAATAAGCTGATACCCTGCCGTGCGAAGGCGGGCTTCTACCTCTGCGGACTCCCGCGCAATGGCCCTCTTCAGCTCAGCTTGCGCTCCGAGATCCTTGCGGCCTTGCCCCTCAGCTTTCGCAGGTAGTAAAGTTTGGCTCGACGGACCCGACCCCGCCTGACACACTCGATCTTCTCAATCATGGGGGAATGAACGGGAAAGATACGCTCAACCCCGACGCCGTACGTGACCTTGCGGACCGTGAATGTGGCGCCCATGCCGCTGCCGCGCTTACGGATGACCACCCCTTCAAAAGCCTGGAGTCGTTCCTTGTCGCCTTCCCGTACCTTCACCTGTACCTTGACCGTATCACCGGGTGAGAAGGTGGGGATCTGCGCCTTCAGCGAGGGCGTTTCAACGCTCCTGATGACATTCATGATTCAGCCTCCAATATACAGAAGGTGCGAGAGGTACGTCGCGCCGTGCCAACTGAGCCTCTCATCATCTAAACCTAACCGGCCTCTTGCTCTTCTTCGATCTCCCTCAGAAGCTCACAGTCCTCTTCGCTCAACGCCGCGCACCGCAGGAGATCGGGCCGACGCGCCCTCGTGCGCCGGAGAGCCTCCTTCCGACGCCAACGCCTGATCCGCTCATGGTCGCCCGACAACAGTACATCAGGGACCGCTAATCCCCGAACGCTCTGGGGTCGCGTGTAGTGCGGATAGTCCAACAACGCGTCCACAAATGAGTCGTACCGGGCTGAGTCCTCATCGCCCAGCGCACCGGGCAGAAGCCGGATCACAGCATCCAGGACCACGAGAGCCGGCAATTCGCCCCCAGTCAGAACATAGTCCCCGATAGAGATCTCATCGGGCGACAGGAGGTCTCTCACCCGTTCATCGAAACCCTCGTACCGGCCGCAGATCAACAGCAGGTGCCGGTGTTCGACAAGCTCTTGGGCAATCGCCTGCTTCAACGGACGACCCTGGGGGGTCAGCAGGACCAGATGTGTTTCTGGCCCCTGGCAAAGACTCACAACCGCCTCAAGGATCGGTTCGGGCTTCAGCACCATCCCGGCGCCGCCGCCGTACGGCCGATCATCTACGACGGCATGACGATCATGAGCATACCTTCGAAGATCGTGAACGGTGATCCGTACAATGCCCCGCTGCTGGGCCCGCTTGAGGATGCTTTCCGAGAGCGGACCCTGAAAAAACCCGGGGAAAAGGGTGAGGATGTCATACCGCCTCAGCTTCGATCATCCCTTCCAGGAGACGGACCAGCATGATCTCCCGAGCAAGATCAACCGTTCTTACGACCTCCCTGGTCGCGGGCAGCAGCCATTCCGACCCTTCACCGTGGACGACGTAGACATCGTTGGCGCCCGTTTCCAGAATGCCGACAATTCGTCCGAGCTTTCGTCCTTCCTCAGTCACGACCCGAAGGCCGATCAGATCAGCCTGGTAATAGGTGCCTTCCGGAAGAATTGGGGCGGCCGATCTGGGAAGCAGCAGCTCACAACCGACCAGCCGTTCCGCCTGCTCAATGGTCTGTACGCCGCGCAAACGCAGGATCCAGGCCGAGCCTGCCTGTCGAACCTGCTCCACCGTGTACTCGACAAGGTCGCTACCGGCTCCCTTGAGACACACGGTTGACAACCCTGCCGCCATCACAATTGAGTCGGCGCACGACTGTACTTTCAGTTCTCCCTTGAGTCCCCAGGCTTTGCTGATCTTGCCTAGCACGAGGTGCGACAGTCCCACTCGTCTATTCCAGGATCTCCAGAACGGCCCGGCGCTTCGACCGAGCCGCGATAGCGTGCAACACGGTACGCATCGCCTTGGCGGTCCGGCCCTGCTTACCGATCACCCGGCCGACATCAGAGGACGCCACTCGCAGGCGGAGGACTATCGCGTTCTCCTCCTCTGCCGTCTCGACGGTTACCTGTTCCGGACTGTCAACCAGCGCCGTGGCCATCCGTTCCACCAGCTCTTTGAGCGCGTTCGCTTGCTCCTCGAGACTCTGATTCGGAACCGACGGACCGCCTTCCATGTGCCCTCCTTCCGGCCTGCCTGTGCGATGCGCGCAGACAGGTGCGTTGGCCTAACGACTCTTGCCTTATTGACCTTTGGCTGCAGCCTTCAGCTCCGCTAACTGCCGCATGACACCGGCGCGCCGCAAAAGCTGGCGAGCACTCTCGGTCGGCTCTGCCCCCCGCTGCAGCCAATGCAGCGCGCGYTCYGCCTGCACTGAGAGCGCCGGCGGTTCCCCGTGGGGATCGTAGGTGCCCAGGGTCTCCAATGCCATGCCGCCCGCCGCAGCCGGCCCATCACCGACCACCAAGCGATAGAATGGGTGCTTCTTCGCCCCCATCCGCCGCAATTTGATCTTTACAGCCATCGTTCTCTCCCTCTCATCTGTCCGTTGTCACACGCCCATGAAGGACCGAAGGCGTTTTGCCATTCTGGCCTTCGCTCCACTGCCGCCGGGCATCACTTGTTTCATCAGTTTCCGGGCCTGGGCAAACTGTTTCAGTAGACGATTGACGTCCGCCACGGATGTGCCGCTTCCGGCGGCGACCCTCTGGCGTCGGCTCCCATTCAGGATTTCTGGAACCGCGCGCTCCCTCCGGGTCATCGAATTAATAATCGCCTCAGCCTGCTTGAACTCCCGCTCTGCCGCTGAGGTATCGGCTAAGCCCTTGTGCCGTGACATCCCCGGGATCATCTCCATCACCTGATCAAGGGGTCCGATGTCCTTCAGTTGCTGGAGCTGCGAACGAAAATCCTCCAGCGTAAAGCCCTCGGAGCGGACCTTCCTGATAAGCTCCTGAGCCTGCTTCTGATCGACCCTCGCCTGCGCCTTTTCCACGAGGGTCAGGATATCACCCATTCCGAGGATCCGAGACGCCAGTCGCTCGGGGTGAAACGGTTCAAGGGCATCGGGCTTTTCGCCGACACCGATGAACTTGATCGGCTTCCCCGTCACCGACCTGATGGAGAGCGCCGCACCGCCTCGGGAATCTCCATCCAGCTTGGTGAGGATGAACCCCGTCAGATCGAGATCCGCATTGAACCGGAGGGCGGAGTTAACCGCATCCTGTCCGGTCATGGCGTCGGCGACCATCAGCCGCTCGGTCGGTGCAGTGGCCGCGGCGATCGCCGCCAGCTCTTGCATGAGCGGCTCATCGATGTGGAGTCGCCCGGAGGTGTCGAGAATCACGGGATTCTGTCCGCGCTCTTTCGCCAGCCGCCGCGCCTCCTGGCACACCTGCAGCGCAGAGCCCGGACCTGCGTAGACCGGCACCCCAAGGGCCTTCCCCAACGTCTGGAGCTGCTCCCTGGCCGCCGGCCTGACCGTATCAGCCGCCACCAGCAGCGGCGACCGTCCCTCCGACACGAACCATCGGGCCAGCTTTGCCGACGTAGTCGTCTTGCCGCACCCATGTAGACCGACCAGCATGATGACCGTGGGAGGGTCAGACGCATAGGTCAGCGGGGCGCGTGTCTTGCCCAGCACCTCAACCAGCTCTTCGTAGACGACCTTGACAACCTGCTGGCCCGGGGTCAGACTTTCCAGGACCTCCCGACCGACCGCCCGTTCGCGGACGCGCTCAATGAACCCCTTGACGACCTTAAAATTAACGTCCGCTTCAAGCAGCGCAAGCCGTACCTCACGAAGCGCCTCGGCGATGTTCTCTTCGCTGAGCCGCCCGTGGCCACGAAGCTTTTTCAGGACCAGACCTAGGCGTTCTGTAAGCCCCTCAAACACCTGACACGACTCCCTTCGCAGCGTTTAAAAATAGCCCTCTCGCCGCCCCTTGTCAAGGCTAAAACTGCATCACTATGAGGATGCGCGTGGGAGGTGGATCACGAACGTGCCGGCCAGCATGTCGTGCAGGGCACGTTTGTGACGGGTACATGGGATCATCAGAAAACCAAACCCGAATAGCAGCAGTGAAAGCATCCAGCCGAACGAGCGAAGTACGGCTATGCCATAGGTCATCTCCTGATCGTCGACTCGAACGACCTTCAGGCGGTAGAGCATCTTCCCTGGCGTCTGCCCGCACGATCCGGTAAAAAGAGTAAAATAGACCACTCCGCTCAACAGGACGATGGCGGCGCTGGCATATCCCGCCAGTGCGATCACGTACTCATTGACCTCGCCGCCCAACTGACCTCCAAGATAAATGGTTGTCAGCGCGGCAAAGGTGAGCATGCTCGTGACCAGAAAGAGACACACGAGATCGGCGATCCATGCCGCCAGTCGAATCCAGAATCCGGCCTTGCGGCCTTCACGTCCTGCGATAATCTGCCCGCCGTCGATCGGCGCGGCGGGATCGCAGCACTTAACGCTGTTCACCGCCCCCCTGTTTCTTGGCTGCTGTTACCGCATCCGTAAACTTGAGTCCGCAACTTTCACATCGGCGGAAGAGGGGCATGGGTTTGAGCATCTCGCCAAAGGGTCCCGAGGTCATGATAGAGTATATGAAATTGTGCACGAACGACGTTTTGGCTGGAAACTCCCGTTCCTGATTGCACCGGGGGCAGTGAATAGCCATCTGCAACTCCTTAACGATACATCAGCCAAACACTTCAGGCGTTCTCTTGCTGTTTCTGTGAATACGATCCCGTCCGCTCAGCCCTTCCCCTTGGATAGCTGTTCGGCGCGCCTGCGTCCTTCCGGTGTGTTCGCTAAGATCAGCGTTGCGCTGCCGCATGTGGGACAGACCTTCTGGCGAGTCGATTGGCGCCACAGGCTATAGAGCAGGCCGGGAATGACAAACGCTAACCATAGGATGATCTCGATGACGCGTGAGCCTCTGATCTGTGATTGAGGCATGTCGGTCTGACCGCCGCAGGTGGTGCAGAGCAGGGGCTCTTCAGAGCGCCTTGACGACAACGACAAGATGGCGCGTCCGCCCACCACAAAGATCACCACAAGGGCTAACAACGGGATCAACCAACGGAGCGCTTCCATCAGGGCATTCCTCCTTAAATTCCAGCGTATAGGGCGGTGCGCTTGACGGTCGTTCGACCGGTTCAGCCCTCTCGACTCGTAATACATCCAGGCAACAGGGCGATTCTCTCGCCTTTGCACGGAGTTGTCAAGGTGGCCGTGACGCGCTGTCGGCCGGCGCTGTCCTGTTACGCCACCTGGTAAATCGCCGGTCGAAAGGACGGCTTGGGGATCGGCTTTTTGGCTGCTCGTGCAGCCTGGAGCCAAGCCGCCTTCGCTTTTAGGACCTCTGCCAGGGCTTCGCCTGGGGTTTCGCCGAACGCGGAGCAGAACTTCAAGTCCGGGATATCAGCGATGTAGCCGCCGTCTTCATCGCTGTAGAAGATGTTGATATGGTAATCCTTCATTCGTGTTCTCCCAATGTCAGATTATACCTCTCGATCAGGTGCAGTAACTGTTTAAGTTGGTATGGCTTTGCCTGACCACGAACCTCTTGCAAGTTCAGGAGTTCGGGGACGCTCGGGTGTCGCAAGATGTGGTGGCTTCCTTCTGTGTGATCGAGCTGAAACCCGAGGGATCGAGCGAGTGTGAGCGCATCGCTGAACCGAACGTTTTGCCGGAAAGTTGAAATTCGTTTCAGTAGCTGCTGTGGTCTCATGTGCGATCCGATTCTCCGTGCTCGGCCTCAGACTCTCATTCGGCGTAGAGTTCAAGGGCGTGGTGGGCCGGCATGTCGATGTGATGACGAGCCAGCACGGGCCGCAGCGTCTCTCGGATTCCGACCTTCCAATCGATCAACGTGCCGTAGCGATCAAAAGTCAGGACCTCGAAATTATCAAAGTCCAATTTTATTCTTTCAAAAATGGCGCGCCAGCGCCGTCCAGCGGCCCCCTCGCCAGTGGCCGGAAGCCAAAGGCTGAAGACCACCTGCATGCACGCGCTGGTCAGCAATTACAGATACCGAATTGCATCTCTGAGTTCGAGGACTTCCACAGGACAATCGTCCCAGTCATGTATCCAGCAGACCACAACGTCACATTGGTTGGGGTCGTGCCCATGGTCCTTGAAATGGGAACTCCTGTACTCGAACTCAATGGTGATATGCTCCCATTGATTATTCTGTTTATCGGAACAGCGCTTTCCTTCACAATCGGGAAAGGATGTCCGGACTGATTCAATCAAGTATCCTAACTCGTGGCTGATCATCCCAAACAGGTAAACGACGCCCTGCTCATTGACAGGAGCAAAGCGGAGTCCCCGAAAATCTATCGGTTCTCCAAAGATGGTACGTTTCTTCTTGGGGCCGACTGGCTTAATCGTCTCGGGAACGACTCGGATCGCCTTCACATCGGCCCTCGACTGAGCGGTTACGGGCTGCTCCTCTGATGGAACAGGAGGATCGCCTGCAAACTTTTTCTTTGCAATTGCGAATGCCTTAACGTGATTCCCCCATCGTGATCTGTAGCTCCATGGGCTGAACCTTCCCTTTGCACTGATAGTCGCTATCGTCGGAGGCTTGCCATACTCTCTGTACAGTCGCATCAGATCCCGTAAGAGTTCTTCGTCGTCGATTCGTCTTACTTGTTCAATTTGAGGTCCCGGCGATATTGGAATGAGACCAGCGGCTTCGATGGCGGCATTCCATGAACCAAAACGAGCCGATACTGTACCCAGGTTGACTTTCGAATGTCTCCGGAATTCGGATTGAGGAACAGATTTTTGGCCGAGCTTTGCGGCAACTCTTCTCAACTCTTGCAGAATGTTGTCATCGGTATACATATCTCACCCAGAACTGCAATTAGGGTAGTCTGGCTATCTTAGTTCGTGAACCATCTAAGACGCGCGGGGATTGTCCCGCCTTTGCAAGAAGTTGTCAAGGTTTGCTATGGCTCCAGGAACAAAGATAGACAGCACAGCCCGCTCATTTGTCTGTCATTGCGAACACTCGAAGGGTGTGCGGCAATTTCGGTGCAAAACAGTGAGATTGCTTCGCGATGCTTGCAATGACGGTGATCCCAGGCACTGGCGGGTCTTGACAGAGGTGGGGGGATTTGATAACTGCTTACAGCGGATGGTGGCAAGTCCTGAAGATTGATGGATCGCAGCAGAAACGAGGTGGGCCATGCCGATTTATGAATATGCGTGTGGCGGTTGCAGGAAGCGGGTGAGCCTGCTGGTCCGGAATATCAACAACCCAGATCCGCCTGTCTGCCCGCGCTGCGGGGGGCGGGAGTTGACGCGGCTGTTCTCGCGCTTTGCGGTGGTCAAGTCTGAGGAAAGCCGCTTTGAGCGGATGGCCGACCTCAGCAATTTCGGCGACCTGGATGAAAACGATCCGAAGAGTGTGGCGCGTTGGGCCAAGCGGATGGGCAAAGAGATGGGCGAAGATGTCGGCGAGGACTTTGACGAAATGATGGAACAGGCGATGGAGGAAGAGGGCGGCGCTGATGGA
>PQAQ01000253.1 GCA_003105305.1 Candidatus Methylomirabilota bacterium | reverse complement strand
GTCATGGCCTGCATGACGCCGGCTGTCGACGGGGTCCGGATCTCGATTGACGACCCCGAGGCGAAAGCATTCCGGGCCGGCGTGATTGAGTGGCTGATGGCGAACCACCCCCATGATTGTCCTGTCTGTGATGAGGGGGGCGAATGTCACCTGCAGGACATGACAGTGATGACGGGCCATATCTATCGCCGCTTCCGCTTCAAGAAGCGGACGCACCGGAATCAGTACCTCGGCCCTTTTCTCAACCATGAAATGAATCGGTGTATCCAGTGCTACCGATGCGTTCGCTTCTATCGAGACTATGCGGGAGGTCGAGACTTTAATGTCTTCGGCTCAAGAAGAAACGTCTACTTCGGCCGTCATGAGGATGGGGTGCTTGAAAACGAGTTCAGCGGCAATCTGGCGGAAGTCTGTCCGACAGGGGTCTTTACCGACAAGACCCTGAAACACCACTACACTCGCAAATGGGATCTCCAGACGGCCCCCTCGGTCTGCGTCCACTGCGGTCTGGGCTGTAACACCATCCCAGGCGAACGCGGAAACGAACTGCGACGCATTCGCAACCGTTATAACGGCGAGGTTAACGGCTATTTTCTGTGTGACCGCGGGCGCTACGGCTATGAGTGCGTAAACAGTGAGCGTCGGATCCGTCGCTCGTTGTTCCGCGCCAGGCGCGGCGAGGAGATGCAGCCCGTCTCCAGAGGGGACATCCTTCGGCATCTGGCCCGGCTCCTGTCGGATCGATCAAAGGTGATCGGGATCGGATCGCCTCGGACCTCGCTCGAAGCCAACGTTGCGCTGCGCGCCCTGGTCGGTCCGGATCGCTTCTATCTCGGCGTGCCCGAACGAGAGTTGCGCCTGTTAACCGCCGTCGTAGCGATCCTGAAGGAAGGATCGGCGCGATCACCGTCGCTTCGGGACGTCGAGCTGTCCGATGCCGTGTTCGTACTGGGCGAGGATGTGACGAACACGGCGCCTCGACTGGCGCTGGCCCTCCGCCAATCGGTGCGGCAAGCGCCGATGAAGATCGCCCACGCCTTGCGCATCCCCGTGTGGCAGGATGCGGCCGTCCGGATAGCGATGCAGCATGAGCGGGGACCGATGTTCCTCGCTGCCACCGACGGCACCAGACTGGACGATGTGGCGACGGAGCGCTTTCTGGCGGCGCCGGACGATCTGGCCCGACTCGGATTTGCCGTCGCCCATGAGGTGAGCGCCGACGCCCCACCCGTGCCTGATCTGCCGCCGGAGCTGGAGAAGCTGGCGCGACGGATTGCCCAGGCTTTGACAAACGCCGCCCGCCCGCTTGTGATCTCAGGGATCGGTTGTGGGAGCGAGCGCGTGGTCCAGGCCGCCGCCAACGTGGCGTGGGCTCTGTGCGGACAGGGCCGATCCGCCGGTCTGGGCTTCGCGCTGCCCGAGTGCAACAGTCTTGGGCTCGCGCTCATAGGGGGCAAAAGTCTTGAAAGCGCGTTCGAGACGGTAGAGCAGGGGCTGGCGGATACGGTTATCATTGTGGAGAATGATCTGTACCGACGAGCCGATGCGGCCTCCGTAAGCGCATTTCTGAATGCGGTTCGGCATGTCGCGATAATCGATCACATACGTCACGCTACCGCGTCCAAAGCTGACGTGATACTCCCGGCCGGGACATTTGCCGAGATGAGCGGCACGCTGGTCAGCAGCGAAGGGCGGGCCCAACGCCTGTTCAGGGTCATGACACCGGAAGGGGAGATCCGGGAAAGCTGGAGATGGGTGCGCGATCTGTTGGTTGCGACCGGCCGCGAGGAGGGGCGCGCCTGGCAGACCCTGGACGATATGGTTGACGCATGCGCCCAGGCCGTTCCGGTGTTCGAGCGGATCCGGGAGGCGGCGCCTTCGGCTGATTTCCGCGCGGCGAGTCATCAGAAGATCCCGCGCGAACCGGCCCGGTACAGCGGTCGCACGGGTATGCATGCCCACCTGAGCGTTCACGAGCCGAAGGCGCCCGACGATCCCGACTCGCCGCTCGCATTTTCGATGGAAGGGTACCCGGGTGAGCCGCCGTCCCCGCTCATTCCGTTCTTCTGGGCGCCCGGGTGGAACTCCGTCCAGTCGGTTAACAAGTTTCAGTGCGAGGTGGGCGGCGCGCTGCACGGCGGAGATCCCGGCGTACGTCTGCTTGACCCGGCCGGGAATCCCGCAGGGCGCTACTTCAGCGATGTCCCTCATGCCTTCGAACGCAGGAAGGATGCCTGGCTGGTGGTGCCGTTCTTCCATATCTTCGGGACTGAGGAGCTGAGCCTCCTGGCCCCAGCGGTGGCGGAACTTGCGCCCCGGCTCTATCTAGCCATGAACCCCGATGACGCGGCGGCGCTCGATGTCGGATCCGGTGAGGAGGTTGACCTGGTCCTGGGCGAGGCGGCTCACCGGCTGCCGGTGATCCTCAGGCCCTTGCTGCCTGTCGGATTGGCCGGGCTGCCGGTCGGTTTGCCGGGCCTGACCGGGATCGATCTGCCGGTGTGGGGTAGAGTATCGAAAGTCAGATCAGTATGAACGAGCCTATTCGATCGATTGTAAATATCGTCGCGGTACTCATTGGGACACTCACCGTGGCCGTCTTCCTGATCTGGCTCGAGCGGCGCCTGCTGGCGCTTTGGCAGGATCGGTACGGTCCCAACCGCGTGGGGCCCTTCGGCCTCCTGCAGGTGCTGGCCGACGCGATCAAGCTGTTTGCCAAAGAGGATTGGATCCCCCCATTCGCCGAGAAGACCGTCTTCGTCCTCGCGCCGGCGGTGATCATGGTTACCGCGCTGCTTTCGTTCGGGGTCGTGCCGATCGCGCCGGGGATCGGGGTCACGGATCTGAGCATCGGATTGCTGTTTTTCCTGGCAATGTCGTCGCTCGGAGTCTACAGCATCGTCCTGGCCGGTTGGGCATCCAACAGCAAGTATGCCCTCCTGGGAGGGCTGCGCGCGTCGGCGCAGATGATCAGCTATGAGGTCTTCATGGGGCTCTCGTTGACGGGGGTGGTCATGCTGGCCGGAACTTTTGATCTGCGCCGGATCGTGGAGGCCCAGCGAGACCTCTGGTTCTGCATTCCGCAGGCGCTTGGGCTGTTCGTCTTCCTTGTGGCAGGGATTGCTGAGACGCGCCGTCTTCCGTTTGACCTGCCAGAGGCGGAGAGCGAGTTGGTGGCGGGCTTTCACGCAGAATACTCCGGAATGAAGTTCGGGATGTTCTTTGTGGGCGAGTACCTCGGGATCACCCTGATATCGGCGATGATCGTGACCCTCTTCTTTGGCGGGTGGCTCGGCCCCTGGCTGCCGGCGCTCGCCTGGTTCGGCCTGAAGACCTTTGTCTGCATCTGCTTCTTCATTCTACTGCGGGCGGCGCTTCCAAGGCCGCGCTACGACCAGCTCATGGCGTACGGGTGGAAGATCATGCTACCGCTCGCATTGCTGAACCTGGTCGTGACGGGCGGCATCCTGCTGGCGCGCGGTTCAAGGACATGACGATGGGAGACGCGCGATGCTGAGCCTCTTAAAAACCCTGTGGTGCGTCCTTGCGCACACCGTTCGACGACGGGTTACGGTGCAATACCCCGAGCAGACACCCTACCTGCCGCCACGGTGGAGGGGGCGGATCGTCCTGACCAGGGATCCGGACGGCGGCGAGCGCTGCGTGGCCTGTTACCTCTGCGCTGCCGCGTGCCCGCCGGATTGTATCTCGCTACAGGCCACGGAGGATGAGCACGGCAGGCGATACCCGGCGTTTTTCCGAATCAACTTCTCGCGGTGCATCTTTTGCGGCTACTGCGAAGAGGCCTGTCCCACGTACGCGATCCAGCTCACYCCCGATGTCGAGATGGGCGAGTACAATCGTCAGAACCTGGTCTATGAGAAGGCGGATCTGTTGATCGGCGGCGAAGGGAAGTATCCCGGCTACAATTTCTACAGGGTTGCCGGACTGGCCATCAGGAGGAAGGATAAGGGCGAAGGTGAGAACGAGGAGGCGCCTGTCGATGTTCGGAGTCTCTTACCGTAGTGTAGGCTTCATGCCGGCGTGAAGCGAGTGGACGCGGCGTTCTATATCGCGGCGGGTGTGGCGATCGGCTCCACCGTCATGGTGGT
>PQAQ01000252.1 GCA_003105305.1 Candidatus Methylomirabilota bacterium | reverse complement strand
CGCTGCGCGCCGATCGCCTTGCCCACGACGAAGAGGAAGAACACGACCGTGGCCACGGTCGCCCCGAGGATCACGGCGAGAGACACGCGGAACACACCCCCCAGTCCGGGCTGGAAGAGGATCAACGAGCCGATGAGGAACGACACCGCGCCGCCCGCCGCGAGGATGCCGTGCGACTGGACCTTGATCTCGAGAAGGAAGAACACCATGGCCAGCAGCATCAGCAGCAGCCCCGCCAGGTTGACGGGCAGCGTCTGCAGCGCCACGAAGCCGAGGATGAGGAAGATGGCGCCGACCACGCCGGGCAGGATGGCGCCGGGGGTCGAGAACTCGAAGTAGAGCCCGGCCAGGCCCAGCATGAGTAACATATAGGCGATGGTCGGATCGGAGATCACCTTCAGGACCTTGTCGCGGAGACCCATGTCGATCCGGCTGACCTCCACCCCCTTGGTGTGCAGGACGACCGTGCCGGCGGCTGTGGTGACCTCCCGACCGTCGAGTGCCTCCAGCAGGTTATCCAGTTTGTCCGCCACGAGGTCGATGATTTTCAGCTTGAGCGCCTCCTTCTCGGTCACTGAAACACTCTTGCGCACGGCGTCCTCGGCCCACTGGATGTTCCGGCCGCGCTGCTCGGCAATGGTCCGGATATAGGCCGCCGCATCGTTAGTGACCTTCTTGTTCATCTCTTTATCCATCTGTCCACCCATGTTGACCGGATGGGCGGCGCCGATGTTAGTGCCGGGCGCCATGGCCGCCACGTGGGCGGCCAGGGTGATAAATACGCCGGCGGATGCGGCTCTGGCGCCCCTGGGCGAGACGTAGACGACGATTGGGCGCTCAGCCGCCAGCATCTCCTTGATGATGGCGCGCATTGAAAGATCAAGGCCGCCCGGCGTGTCGAGCTCGATGATCAGCGCCTGCGCCGCCTCGCGGTCGGTCTGCCTGATGGCGCGGATGATATAGTCGGCCGCGCTGGGCGCGATGACCCCTTCGACCTGGATCGCCAGGACGGGTCTGGCCGCCGGCTCCGTACGGGAGTAGGTGATAGCCGGCCACGCCAGCGCGATCCCTATCAATGTCCACCACGCAACCTGTCGCTTGATCATCTGCGTACTCAATTACGTCGCCGATAGTCGTAACATATCACGCGCTGGAGGCGGATTCCCGACGCTTGGCCTGCAGCCACCGCCGCTCCATCTCCTCCAGGTCGACCTCCCCAAGGCGGCTACCGTCCTGTCGCAGCGCCTCTTCCATACGCCGGAATCTGCTCGTGAATCGCATAATGCCTTTGCGAAGCGCCTCCTCTGCGTTCAGGTTCAGGAATCTGGCGAGATTGACCAGGCTGAACAGGACGTCTCCCAATTCCCGCTCGATCTCCTCCGGCGCAGCGGATTGCATCGCGTCTTTCAATTCACCCAGCTCCTCTTCGATCTTTGCCGTGACCCCGGAGATCTCGGGCCAGTCGAATCCGACGCGCGAGGCCTTGTCCTGCAGCCGCTGAGCGCGGAGGAGGGCCGGCAACTCCCTCGGCACCCCGTCCAGCGCCGATACCGGAATCGTGGCCGCGACGTCGCGCTCCTTGCGCTTCAACTCCTCCCACTGCTCCAGGACCTCGCGGGCCGTGGAGGCGGTCGCGTTACCAAAGACATGGGGGTGGCGGCGGACCATCTTTTCGGTAGTTGCCGCGAGGACCTGCCCTATCGTAAACTCGCATCGCTCGGCCGCGAGCTGGGCATGAAACACCACCTGAAAGAGCAGATCACCCAGTTCCTCCATCATCTGCTTGGGGTCGCCCTCGTCGATCGCTTCGACCACTTCATAGGCTTCCTCGATCAGGAACGGCTTCAGGGTCTGCTGCGTCTGCTCCCGATCCCATGGGCATCCGCCCGTCCCCCGCAGCCGTTCCATGAGTCGCACCAACGCCTCGAACTGCTCTCCGCTTGCCTCCGCCATTGGGCCTCCTTGAAGTCGTAAGTCGGCTGTTGTCCTACAATAAGTATAATCTCAGACAGTGATCCGGGCAAAACGAATCGGTATGGGCGGCCCACTGCACCGACAAATGCTTTGACAAGGGCGCAATGACCGGGTACGTTACGTCTTCACCGACTCCCCGTGAGGCGACAATAATGGACTCTTTTTATATTGGATTGGCCTTTGGTGTTGCCGCTGCCGCTGCGAATGTGGCGGGTGGCCTCCTGGTGACGATCAAGCAGCGCTGGGATGAGGCGTTGCTCAAATACTTCATCGCCCTTGGAGCCGGCTTTATGCTGGGGGCTGCCTTTCTTGGCATGATTCCCGAGAGTATGCGCCTGACCGACCACGCGCCTCTGCTCATTCTAGCCGGTTATCTGTTGATCCATTTTGCCGAACACATACTGGCCTCGCATTTTCACTTCGGCGAGGAGACCCATGCGGAGGCTGTCGTCGCGCCGTCAGTGAGCCTCTTCGCCCTCGCGGGCCTGTTGATTCATACCTTCTTTGACGGGGTATCGATCGCGTCAGGGTTCCACGTCAGTGCAGGGCTGGGGTTCCTCATCTTTGTCGCCGTTGCGCTTCATAAGATCCCTGAGGGATTTACGGTCGGCTCAATCATGCTGGCGGCAGGCAGGTCTCGTGTGGCGGCGATGACCTCGTCGATCAGCCTTGGTCTCTCGACTGTAGTTGGAGCGATGTTTGCGTCGTACTTGCAGGGGCTGTTGGGATATCGGCTGGCGTTGTCTGCCGGGGTGATGATCTATGTGGCGGCATCGGATCTGATGCCGGAGGTCAACCGGGAGAAGGGAATCCTGATGGCGCTCATGGTGTTTGTCGGCGTCCTTATGTTCTACCTGACCGAGCGATTACTCTCGAGTTTCGGCCTCTAAGGCAACGGTCGACCGATCGAACTTGCGGTGGGCAGTCGAATGTGATATAGAATAGCATTCCTGATTATGGGCAACAACGCGGGAGGCGGCGTGGGAAAGAGACGGCAGATCGCAGCAGTGCTGGCAGGCCTGGTCCTGCTGTCGGCAGGACCGGCGTTGGGCGAGATCTATTACCGAACCGACGAGGATGGGCTTGTTCACTTCACCAATGCGCCGACTACACCGCAACATAAGTTGCTCCAGCCCGGGGTGTTGCCTGCCGCTACCAGATTAACCACCGCCAATATATCGGAGCTGATCGATGCCGTTGCTAGTGAGCACGAACTTGACCCCGCGCTGATTCGAGCCGTAATTCAGGTGGAGTCGAACTTCAACCGCAAGGCGATCTCGCCCAAGGGAGCCCAGGGGTTGATGCAACTGATGCCGGCTACCGTCTGGCGTTTTTCCGTGGGGGATGTCTACAATCCTCATGAGAACATCGGCGCCGGCGCCCGATACCTCCGCCAGCTCCTGGACCTGTTCCATGGGGATCTTGCGCTGGCATTAGCCGCGTACAATGCCGGCGAAAACGCCGTACTTCGATATAAGGGCGTGCCGCCCTACGCGGAGACCAGAGACTATGTAACGAAAGTCCTCAGCCTGTACCGGCGCGAGCAGCGGACGCGCGAGGCGACCAAGCCGATCAGTACGCTCGCCCAGACAGTTGCAGCGCAACCTCCTCCTCCGCCTCCGTTCATCTACAAGGCGGAGGCATCCGATACAATCGTCTACTCGAACATTCCGCCGATCGTTCAATCTCCTTAGGCATCTAACGGACGATCGTCCCGTCCTGTCGACGTTCCGGGTTTGTAGCGGGGTTACACCAGAAACAATTTCTCATAGGTCGCTGCGTCAAACCCAACGACGAGCGTACGACCCTTCCGAAGGGTTGGGGCTCGCAGATTTCCGCTCGGTCCCAGCAGGAGCGCCAGGAGTTGCGCCTTATCCGGCTTATCCTTCCGCAGGTTGAGGTGGATAACTTTCTTTCCCTTCGTCGCGTAGATCTCGTCCGCCTCTCGAACAATCGCAAGCGCCTCGTCTGCCTTCAGGGTCGTCTTCTTGGCATCCACCTGCGATGCGATGTCAACACGATGTTTCGCAAGAAACTCTTGCGTTTTGACACAGCTCTTTCACCCGGGGCGATGATATCTCCAATCGACTCGTCCCATAGGGATCTCCTCTATGATGTGCTCATTGTGTACGCGAATGGTTGGGGTCGCGCTCTTACGGTTCCGCTCAAGGGGTGCGCGATCTTGATTGCTGCACCCCATCTTGTCGGATAGGAGAATCGCGTGCAAGTAAAAAGTATATGGCGTTTCACCCCACTCAAACTGAAAAAGCTTGACACGATGATCTACTCAAATTAGATTATGGGCTTTGCGAGTACGCACCAATGGGTTATGTGTGTGCGAACGGAGAACGTTAACTGACACGGTGGAAAGGAGAAGGAGGAATGGCGATGCGCGATATCATGGTTGGCGAGTCGTTGGTGGGTGACGGGAATGAGGTGGCACATATTGACCTGATGATCGGCCCCAAAAACGGCCCGGTCGGCGCAGTCTTCGCGCAGCGCCTCGCCCAGCAGTCTGCGGGTCACAGCGCCCTCCTGGCGGTGGTGGCGCCGAACCTGCTGGCGAAGCCTGCGACGGTCATGTTCAATAAGGTCACGATCAAAGGGGCAAAGCAGGCGGTTCAGATGTTCGGTCCCGCCCAGGCTGCGGTGGCGAAGGCCGTAGTGGACAGCGTTGCTGAAGGCGTGATCTGTGCAAAGGACGCTGAAGACCTGGCTGTCGTGGTCGGCGTCTTTATTCACTGGGAAGCCGACGACAACAAGAAGATCTTCGACTACAACTACCAAGCGACGAAAGAGTCGATTGCGCGGGCATTGGCCGAGCAGCCCTCGATGAGCGACATCCTGGCGCAGAAGGACAAGGTCAAGCACCCCTTTGCGTAGTCTGAGCCGTACGGGGCCAGAGTAACCATATAGGTTCGTCCTTACAAAGGGGCCGTCGGGCGAGCGTTGAGGGCTTGAGGGGCCTCTTGCCCGTCGGTCCCTTTGGTTTGTTCTGCTGAGTGAGGGGATATGGCGACAGAGCGAAAGCACCTGCTGTATTTTTTGACTACGGAGTCTCAGCCGAGTCCGTTCGACATCAACATGGCGTACGATGCCGGCTTTCACGCCGTTATTCCATATGGTAGCGTCAATGAAGAGTCGGCCGTTCTTTTGGTACAGGACATTATCTTCTCCCGCGGACCGAAGGGCGCGAAATTCAGCGCCCTTTTTATCGGCGGCAACGATATCGAGTCGGCCGAGCGGGTCCGCGAAGCTGCCGCGAAGAGCATGTTTCCTCCCTTCCAGGTGTCGATGATGATTGACCCCAAGGGGTCGTATACGACGGCCGTCGCGCTGGTTGCGAAGGCGGAGAAGGCGCTCGGTGGCTTGCGCGGCAAACGGGTGGCTATCCCCGGGGGAACCGGTCCCGTCGGGATTGTGGCCTCGACCCTGTGTGTCAAATTGGGAGCCGAGGTGGTCATCGGCTCCAGGCAACTGAGCGGCGTCCAGGCATTAGCCGAGCGGCTCTCTGCCAAGACGGGTGGCGCCGTGAAGGGCGCCGCCATGGCGACGGACGAGGACAAGATCTCGCATCTGCGCGATGTTGACGTGATCCTGACTACCGGCAAGGCGGGGATCCAGATGATCTCTCAAGCCGTTCTGAACGCGCTCCCGTCGGGAAAGCTGGTCGCCGACGTGAACGCGGTGCCGCCGACCGGCATCTACAACCTGAATCCGAACGATGACCTGAAGGAGGTCGTACCGGGGATCAGGGGAATCGGCGCGCTTGCGGTCGGAGTCCTGAAATACGATGTCGAAATCGAGATGCTCGAGACGATCCGGACCTCGGAGAAATTTGTAATCCTTGACGAGAATCATGCGCTGGAGATTGCGCAGAGACGGCTTGCCGGTTAAGGGGTCTATAGCGTCGATTGGGAAATGGCAGTCGATCTTACCGGTTTCGTGGTGAAATTGTATGGGTAAACAGGAGTGAAGTTCAGGCGCCCGACACACAGTGTGTTTTAATTACCGGTCCGGTCGGTAGAGGCTGAGGATAATCGATATGGGACGCTCATTACGAATCGTCGGCGGTGAGGTCTACGACCCCGCCAACGGGATCAATGGCACGGTTAAAGAGATCTGCGTTGAGGACGGTAAGATCGTCGAGTCCTGCACCGGACCGGCTGAAGTGATCGATGCCAGTAATCTGGTGGTGATGCCTGGTGGTGTCGACATTCATACGCACGTCGCCAGTCCGGCGGTGAATGCGGCTCGCGGATTCAGGCCGGAGGACCACCGGAAGATGCATTTCAGCGCGAAACCCGGCCTGAGATCGGGCGTGGGTGCGACAGTTCCCTCGACCTTTGCGACCGGCTACCTCTACGCCAAGATGGGCTATACCACGGTCATGGAGGGCGCCAACGCGCCCATCGGCGTTCGGCATACCCACGAGGAGTTGATCGACATCCCCATCGTGGATAAGGGGCTGTATATCGAGCTGGGGAGCAACGAATTTATCCTGAGATATATCCGGGCCGGCGAGATGGAGAAGGTGAAGCGCTATGTCGCATGGCTGATCCGGTCGGTGATGGCGTATGGGGTCAAGCTGGTCAACCCTGGCGGGGTTGAGCAGTGGAAGTACGGCAAGGACGTTGAAACCCTGGACGACAAGGTGTACCACTTCGACGTGACGCCGCGCCAGATTCTGAAGGCGCTCTCCTGGGCCAACGAAAGTCTCGGCCTGCCTCACTCGATCCACCTGCACGCCAATCGCCTGGGCACGCCCAACAACTACCTGACGACCCTGGATACCATGCGGACACTGGAGGGCACCCGACTGCACGTGGCGCACGCCCAGTTCCACAGCTACGGCGGGGAGAACTGGGGCGGCTTCTGCTCAAAGGCGCCTGAGATCGCGGAGTATATCAACAACCATCCGAATATCACGACCGATATCGGCCAGGTGGTCTTCGGCGATGCGACGACCATTACGGCGGACGGTCCGTGGCAGTACCGGCTGTATAAGCTCAGCAAGAACAAATGGTA
>PQAQ01000251.1 GCA_003105305.1 Candidatus Methylomirabilota bacterium | reverse complement strand
TGGGGGGTGGGAGAACGATTCCTGCTGCAGAGAGAGCCCCAGCAGGACGTTGAGCCGGACGACAGGGAGGGGATGGCCGTTCCAGCGGATTACGTCCCGGCCCTCTACGCGCTCGACCGCATTCGAGCCGACCCGGATCGCCAGTTCGACCGCCTCTGTCGGCAGCAGGAACGGCTGCCCGCCGACCCGGACCAGCAGGCCGCGAAAGGTCGCGATGCTCGCGGGGACGATCACCCGCACCGTTGTCCCGGCCCCTGCCCGCGTGTCGATCCGGATCGTACCGCCCAGCCGCTCGACACACTCCTTCACGATGGCCAGTCCCAGGCCGTGCCCCGAGAGATCGGTGATGATGGGGCCCGTGCTAAGACCGGAACGATAGATGAGATCCAGCGTCTCGGCGTCCGTCATGGTCTCTGCTGCGTCGGCCGTCAAGAAACGGGCCCGGACAGCCGCGGCCCTGACCCCCGCCAGGTCGATCCCGCGCCCATCGTCCTCCACGCGAATCTCGACGCTCCCGCCCTCCGGCAAGGCGATGGCTGCCGACACGCGGCCACGGCGGGCCTTGCCGGTCTGCGCCCTGGTTTCGGACGACTCGATCCCGTGATCGACGGCGTTTCTCACCAGATGAATGAGCGGCTCTTTCATGGCCTGCAAGACCTTGCGATCCACCTCCAGGTCGGCGCCATGAGCCTCCCACTCTATCTCTTTGCCGCGTTCCCTTGCCAGGTCGCGCACCATCCGCGGGAAAAGGTCCAGGACCATCGAAGCAGGCGTCAGCCTCATCTGCCGCAGCTCTGCCTGCAGGCCATCCACCGCCCTGCCAATGGTCCGCTGGTCTACGATAAGATGACGGCACAGCGCCTCGGCCCGGGTCTCCACCGCCCCTAACCCCTGACCCCTACCCCCCGCTCTCAATGCCTCGATCAACGCTCTGACCTCACGAACCCGCTCCTCGGCGGCGAGCTTTGGAGCCAGAAGATCCTCAGCCTGCAGCAGCAGCGCATCCAGCCTGGCCGTAGAGAGCCGAACGGAGTCCTCGTAGGGGATGGGGGCTGGGGATTGGGGGATGGGGGGGTAGTCCCTAACCCCTAGTCCCTGACCCCTAGCCTCTGCTTCACCCCCCGCCTCTTCGAGGTTGCGGATCAGTTCAGGCACCGACGTCGGATCGGCGCCCCCGGCCAGGAGGCGGGCCACGCCATCGATCGCCTCTTGTACGCGATCCAGGAGCGGTCGACTGAAGACCAGGCGACCATGGACGACCTGGCTCAGGACCGATTCACACGCCTGACAGATCGCCTCCACATCCATCAGGCTCACGGAGCGAGCGGCGCCCTTCAGTGTGTGAGTCTCGCGAAACGTCGCCTCCGCCACCTCGCGAACCTGCTCGGGCGGCAGCCCTCTCTCTAGGGCCAACAGATTCGTCGTGATGGCCTGCAAATGCTCGTCGGCCTCCACCCGAAATGTGGCCAGCAGCCGCGCCTTGATCTCCTGGTTTCGGTTCGCCGTCATAGCGCCGTCAGCCATCGGCGTTCAGTTCTCAGCGTTGTGTCGGTGGCGAGGCGCCGCGCGCGGGCCGGCGCCGTTGCCTGTGATGAGCGTCGTCAGCCGTTGGGCCAGCTCATTCAGGTTCTGAGCCGCCCGTTCCACCTGCCGCGTCGAGGCCATATTCTGCGTGGAGGCCTGCCGGATATTCTGCATCGCGACCGCGACCTGATCTATCCCCGCTGCCTGCTGTTGCGCGGACGCCAGGATCTGCTGCGCCGCCTGAGCCGATTCGGTCAGGCTTTTGGTCAGAAGCTGAATCGCGTCGCCGCTCCGACTCACCATCCCGACTCCGGCGTCCGAGGCCTTGACCCCCTGCTCGGCCGCCATCACCGCCGCCTGCGTCGCCCGCTGGATCTCATTCAGGATCCCCCGCACCTGTGTCGTGGCCTGCTTCGACTGCTCGGCCAACGCCTTGACCTCGGCCGCCACCACCGCAAACCCTTTCCCCGCTTCCCCGGCCTTGGCCGCTTCAATCGCCGCGTTCACGGCCAGCAGGTTCGACTGCTCCGCCAGATCGCTGACGGTGGCGATGATCTCGCCGATGGCCTGCCCCTGCTCGCTCAGGGCCAGGACCCGCTCCGCAATGGCCTCCATCCGTGCCTTCAGCTCCTGCATCCCCTTGATGCTGGCTTCCACCGCCCCATGTCCTTCTTGGGAGACCTGCGCCGTTTTCTGCACCGCCTCCGTCACCGCCCTCGCCTTCTGCGCCGACACCTGCGCGGTCTGCTTGACCTCGTCCATGGTCGTGGAGGTCTCCTGGACGGCGGTGGCCTCTTCGGCCGTCCCCGAGGCCTGCTGGGTCGTCGCGGCGACAATCTCTGAGGATGCGGAGCCCAAGGTCGCGATCGTGTCGCGCAAGGGGCCGGTAATGGAACGCGCCAACGCCGAGGCGATGAGGACCCCGGCGGTAAGCGCGAGACCCGACACGAGGACGATGACCCAGAAGGCGCGGGAGGCCGCCGTTGCCGCCGACTGCGTGGCCTCCCTGGCGCGAGCCCGGTCGGAGGCGACAAGGCGATCAACCAGCGTAAAGAGCCGTTCACGCACCGGCTGTGCCTCCTCTGCGCGGATGCTGAGCACATCGGCCTCATGACGGGCCATCTTTGCTGCAATCGCCGCCTGTTGTCCTTGGTCCCACAACGTTAAAAGACCCAGCGCCTCGTCCCAGCCGCTTCTGGATTCCGGCGTAGTGCTCGCATCGCGGAGTGCTGCGATGGCCTGGCGGCCGCTCGAAAGACTATCCTCCCTTGCCCTGAGGAATTTCGGCTCTGTAGTAAGGAGAAAACGAAGGAAGTTTGCATTCGCTGCGGCAAGCCTCCGGTCAGCGTCCAAAGCCTGGAGGCTTTGCTCCTGCTGGCGTACCGCGCCGGAGAACATCTCGGTCGTGCGCGGGAGCACATACATACTCACGCCTGCCACCACGATAAGCAGCATAAGAATCACTGCATATCCCACCGTAATCCGCTGACCCACTGTCCATCTCATGGCGCTCTCCTCGCTCAGGCCGCTTCAGCCGACCTCTTCGTTCACTGTAATCCGCGGGTCTCGGGCTAGAGCCTCGAGGTCCAGCACCGCGATTATCTCCTTCGTCATGCCTCGAATGATAGATTGCTGTTTACCGGTGAGGGCTGCCGGGGAAGGCGACACCTCCTGCGCCGCAACCCGAACCGTGCCTGCCACAACCTCGACGAAGATCCCAAATGTCATCCCCATGGCCTGAACCGCCACGACCTGTCCCCCCTCAGCGGCGCCTTCCCCCGGCAGATCGAACACGCGTCGGACATCCAGGATCGGAAGGATCCGGCCGCGATGGTTCACCACCCCGAGCACACACGGCGGCGTGCACGGCACGGGGGTCAGATCCCGCACAGGCATCACCTCAAGGGCATAGGCCGTCTCGATGCCGTATCGCTCTCCTGCAATGGTCACGACCAGAAGGTCGAGGAGTGCTGTGGGATTCCGGACCTCCGGCAAGGGCGTCGCCAACGCGGCAGCCCGCTCCCGCAAAATCCGCTCGACCTCATCGGGGGAATGATTCCCGTCGCATTCGACGCCCCCGCGTGTCTGCTCCAATCCGGTCCGGGCTGTCTGTCGACTGACCGCCGGTCGAGTCTTATTCATGAGCGCAACTCCAGATACTCTCTGGCGGTCTCCAGAAGCCGACCCGCCGTCAGGCCGTCGCTGCCCGCGACCGCCTCATCACTTGGGACCGACTGCAACAGATTCACCACCGTCTCCATCGATCGCCGCCCCTGGCTGCGCTTGCCTTGTCGAAACAGGAGACTCCCCATCAGGAAGTAGGCCGACGCCGAATCCGGCGCCAGATAAATCACCCGGCGGAGCGCCTGAAGGGCCTCCGCGATCTCACCCCGCTCCTGACAGATCGCCGCCAGTAGAAGGTAGGCTTCGGTGTCAAGCCCATTCTGCGCCAGCGCTCTCGTGCAGAGCCGCCAGGCCTCCTCCAGATTGCCCTGGTCGGCTAACGCTCTCGCGCGATCGAGCGGGGGTTGGGGGTTAGGGGATGGGGGATGGGGAAAAGCAAATGGGGGCGAAGGGACGATGGCTGACGGCTGAGGGCTGACGGCTGAGGGCTGCTCTTTCCGATAGAGGATGGCGCCGCGGAAGTTCACGGGGGTTAGCGGCTTGAGCAGGTCGATAGAGGCTTCAGCCGGACTGACTACCAGCCATCCCTCCGGCAGGAGCGCGCGCTGCAAGCGGCCTACGCTTGCCCGTTGAGCCTCATCCGTAAAGTACATCAGGACGTTGCGGCAGAAGATCAGATCCATGGCGGTGGTGTTGGTGACAACAGACGGATAGCCGTCCTCGGCCAGGTTCAGCGGCGCAAACGTGACCATCCGTCGAATCCTGAGGTCGACCTCCAGGGTCTCGCCGCCTTGGCGGTGGAAGTATCGATCCCGGATCCATGCAGGGGTCTCGCGAAGAGACCACTGCCGATACAGCCCTCGCCGAGCCGACTCCAGGGCCTCCGGGTTGATGTCGGTCGCCAGAATCGTCAGCACCCAATCGGCGAGGTCTGGGAGCAGGCAGTCCAGCAGGATAGCAAGGGAGTACGGCTCCTCGCCGGTGGCGCACGCGGCGCTCCAGAGTCGGAGCCTGAGGTTACCCGCCGACCGGCGCGCCGCAATGAGGTCGGGGAGGATCTGTTGCTCCAGCGCCTCAAAGCAGCCCTGGTCGCGGAAAAAATATGTCTCGCCGACCGTCAGATGCGCGGCCAGCCGTCTCCACTCCGGGCTCTCATCCGGTAACGCGGCCAGCCAGCTCAGATACGCGTCCGGGGACGGCATTGATGCGCCGCGGACCGCTCGCGCGAGTCCGCGTTCCAGATCAGCATGGCGATCTTCCGGGAAGGCCAGACCCAAGCGCCTGGCAATCAGTATTTGCGCCTCCCGGCGTACGTCGTCCGACAGCTTCATCCGGCTCGTTCCTCCAGGACTTCGGCCAACCGCCGCTCCTCATCGAGGGAGAGGAAGGTATCCAGGTCATGGATGAAGATCAGGCCGTCCGCAAGCGTGACGATTCCCTCCACGTACCCGAGCCCGGGAAGGACCGTACCCGGAGGCGTGATCGTTTCTCCGGCCGCCTCCTGCACTCCGACGACCTCATCCACCGGCAAGGCCAGGATGCGCTCGCGTGTCCGAGCGACGAGGAGATGACCGGCGAGGCCATAGTTGCGGGGCGGGTGGTCAAAGCGGCTTCGGATATCGAGGACCGGTATGACCTGTCGGTGGAGGTTGATCACGCCGAGCGCAACAGACGGCGCCTTCGGCAACGGCGAGACCGCCACCATCGGCAGCACCCGCTCAACCGCACTGAGACGCAGGGCGTAGTGCTGTCCCTCGATACCGAACACGACCAATCGAAGCGTCGCCCTTCGACCGTCCTGATCCGACAGGTTCGGCGTTATGGCGAGATCACTCACGCCTGCCCCCTTTACACCTGCAACCTCGGCGTGCCAGAAATATCAACTTACAAGCTATGCAGTTGATATCAGTAGCTCGCCTGTTACGTCATTTGAAACGTAATCTCCAAGATGCACACCGTCAACACGCATATTGGCGTATATGGTCTAGTTCGCGACTAAGAACGGTAGAGAGAGAGATTGACGAGGAATGAGGAGTAGGAAGCTGGGACGGCGCACAAGATCGGTATAGTGCGCCAGGGACAAGGTGAGATTGCCCCACCCAACGGACTTGTAGAAGAGAAGCTAGTTGACGCGTCGTCTCTCGATCCATCGAGCCGCTCCGTTCACGTAGGATCAATTACATTATCACCCATATGAATGGGAGGTATCGACAAGTTCGTTGTTCTCCCGTAATAATACGTATTTCCTACGAGTCGTCAATATATTTGTAAACCAGGTAATTTCCGGATATTTTGATCGGMTTTTCCCTGATTGAACTAGAAAAAGCAGCGGAATAGCTGATGATCACGCCGCGAGGAGGCTACACACGTACCTTCAGAGTCGGTCGGTCCTCAGTACCAGTGATCAGGACGCGATASCCCAGCGAGAGCAACTACTGGGATACGGATGGGATGATCGTAAACGACTTGCGGCGTGGGAGTCGATAGATGCGGAAGTCTTGGTCCAGCGTAAAGACGACCGACAGGTTTCGGTCTTCGGCCAGCGCGACCAGCGAGGCGTCGGCCAGATCCATCGGGACATTTCGGTACTTCGCCATCAGTGACGCGACCTGCGACAGATGCCGTGGCGTATCAATGACAAGATCGCCTCGGTTCAACATCCGCCAGAGCGCCTCCTGAGCGGTCCATCCCGCCGCCTCTCCAAGCAGATACATGGCTTCAGTAAACGCCGGCCAGGTCGTCAGCAGGGGGCCCTGCAATTGCGTGAGCGCCTGACGACACCGCACATGCTCCGGCTCCCCGCGGTCGATAAGCGCCACCAGGGGACCGGCATCGGTCAGAATCATCGACGACGTCGCAGGCTCTTACGAAAGGCCTCGCCGGTCCGGCGCGCCCGTCCGCCCGATGAGCGCGCCGTGCCGATGACATCGGCAAGCCTCAGATCCAGGGAGGCGGCAGCGGTCTCGTCACAGTACCGGGCCGCTGCTCGACGCAGCAGCGCAGACAGGGGAATTCCTTCGCGTTCGGCCAGCTTCCTCAGCCGCGCTTCCAAAGCCGAATCCAGACGTACACTTGTGGGCATCGGTCCTCCTTTGTATGACAATTGTAAATATAATGTCCTACAAACAAGCCACCTTGTCAAGCGCCTATCGACCGTTTCATTCAGAGGCGGTCCTCAGCGCCGGTGATCAGGACGCGATAGCCCAGCGAGGCGAGTCGCTCCGCGGTGGTCTTTGCCTCGGCGTGAGAGGCGAACCGGCCGACCCGGACCCGGTGGTAGACCTCGCCATCGATCGCGGCCTCCACGAGGTAGACGCCCGACACCTTCTGCTCCAGCTCCGCCTTCAGCGCAAGCGCGTTCGACTCCGAGATAAACGAGGCCACCTGAACCGAATAGCGGGCCGGGCCGGGCGCCTGTTGCGGCAACTGCGTCAGCCGGACCCGGACCGGCGCCGTTCCGGGTCCCACCACGCCCAGCAATTGAGCCGAGGCATACGACAGATCGATAATACGACCGTCTATGAACGGTCCGCGATCGTTGACCCGTACCGTCAGGGAACGACCGTTGGTCAGGTTAATGACCTCCACCCAGCTTCCAAGCGGGATCTCGCGGTGGGCAGCCGTGAGCTGATACATGTCGTAGACCTCGCCGTTGCTGGTGCGGCGGCCATGGTACGGGTGACCATACCAGGATGCCAGACCCGTCTCACCGGACGGATCTTCCCAGGCGTGCGGCCCTTGACTGATCGAGGCACATGCGCTCAGGAATACGAGCAGCAGCAACGGAAGCGAGAGAATCACGGATCGGCGTATTCTACGCACCGGTTCACCTCCTCATCGGTTCCGAAAACAGTTCGTCGACATACGACGCCAGAATTCGCCGGAGAACCGGACTACACCAGAGCGCCCGGCCCCTGATGGTCTCGAGATAGGGGATCTCCCCGTGGATCGGGATCGGCAAGAGACGGCGGAGCGCCGACAGATTGGTAGTTGCGGCGAGCGATCGTTCGGCCGTCGTTCGATTCACGATAGCCCCGGCTATCGGAACGCGGGTCGCACGCGCCAACTCGACCGTCAGCCTGGCATGGTTCAGCGCGCCGAGCCTAGAGCCGATCACGATAAGCACAGGAAGCTGCAGCCGGACCGCAAGATCGAGAAATGACAGCTTGTCGGTGATGGGAACCAGGATACCGCCCGCGCCCTCCACCAGCATCACGGTATGTCGATCGGCGAGACGCCGGAAGCGCTCCAGCAGCCGCTCGACATCGATAGATCGTCGCGACCGCTCCGCCGCCACCATCGGCGCCAGCGGCTCGCAAAAGCGATATGGATTGATCAGATCAAGGGCGTCCCGCGATCCTGCTGCCTCACGCAGCATCAAGGCATCTACCGGGTGCAGTCGACCATTTCGTTCATGACAGCCGGTCTCGACCGGCTTCATCACCCCGACGTCGATCCCACGAGCACGCAGCGCATACGCCAGCCCTGCGGTGATCAGCGTCTTGCCGACCCCCGTATCGGTGCCGGTAACAAACAGACCCGTGCGTTTCATGCCTTTCATTGATGAGAACGTCTCTGCCGCCAAGCCTTCAACCTCCGACTCCAAATCCCCCCGCTCCCCCCTTTCAAAAGGGGGGTTGGGGAGGATTTTGCTCGGATTTGCAGCTTTCGTATCCGTGGGCGCACCAAAAGGGCATGAGGCTACTCTGTTGCGGCCCTGATCGAATCTTGAACGATTCGTACCATCCTGACGATGTCCCGAGAAGAGATCGACAGTGGCGGCATCAGGACGATGACGTTACCCAGCGGCCGGATAATTAATCCCCGCTGTCTGGCCTCCAGGATCGTCCGAATTCCGATCTTCGCCTCGTAGGGATACGGTACCCCGCGCTCTGGGTCTTCCATCAGCTCGATCCCTACCATGAATCCGACCTGCCGGATGTCGCCCACGTGCGGCAGTGATCGCAGCGACTCCAGTTCTCGACGCAACAGCGCGATCTTGGGTTGTAGCCGCTTCAGGGTTCGCTCACGCTGAAAGCACTCGATATTCGCAAGCGCAGCGGCGCAGGCCAGCGGATTGGCGGTATAGCTGTGGCCGTGAAAGAAGCTCTTCTTCT
>PQAQ01000250.1 GCA_003105305.1 Candidatus Methylomirabilota bacterium | reverse complement strand
TGGTGCTGGCGGAGGCGATCCGCCGCCGGTGGACACCGGAGGCATCGGTTGCCGCAGGGAGTATCACTATCCTGATGGGCGGACTGATCGGTCTTTTTCTCGCGGCGTGGGGCGCAGGCGGGTCGTTATTGGATTTTCTGCAGCATCGTGTCGATATCGCTGTCCGAGAGGCGATGGAATTATACGGCAAGATGGGGATATCGTCCGACGAGGTTGGGCCGTTATTTGCGTCGGTTGATGAGGTGCGAATGTTTCTGCTCACAGCCTCACCCGGTCTCTTCATGGCGGCGGCTCTGCTCAGCACGTCGGCCAATTTTTTTCTGGCGCGGAAGGGCGCGGCTCATGCCGCAGTTGCAGGGAGTCCGGCTCCAGGATTTACGTGGAAAGTTCCGGATTGGCTGGTGTGGATTCTGATCGGGTCGGCGGCCTTGCTGCTGAGCGGTGTGCCGGTTGCGAAAGAGATCGGGTTCAATGGGTTGCTTATCATGATTACGGTCTATTTTCTGCAGGGCCTGGCGATTGCCTCGTTCTGGATTCGCCGGCTGAGGTTGTCACCGTTTGTCGGATTCGTGGGTGTCGCGCTGCTGCTGCTTCAGCCCCTGCTGTTGCTGCTTGTGGCGCTGGTCGGACTGTTCGATATCTGGGTCGTGTTTCGGCGGCATTCGCTTCCGACCGCCCCTGACGCGTAACGCGCGCCAAGCGGCGCAGGACGGAGGAGGTCACAGACTGATGAAGATCGTTCTCTTGGAACGGGTAGAAAAAGTAGGCTCCGCTGGTGACCAGGTTGAGGTAGCGGATGGCTATGCTCGGAATTTTCTCATCCCGACGCGTAAGGCGGTGGCCGCAACTGCCGCCAATTTGAAGTCGATGAATTACCTGGTTCGACAGAATGTGGAGCGCGAGGAGAGGCAGCGTCGAGCGGCGGAGTTGACAGCCGGCCGAATCGCGGAACTGCACTGCGTCATCGCGCGCCGCGCCGGCGACCAGGATCGGCTCTTCGGCGCCGTGACCAACCAGGATATCTGTGCGGTCTTGGCGGTCCAGGGGGTAGAAATGGATCGCAGAAAGATCGTGCTGCAGGAGCCGATCAAGGCGCTGGGCAGTTATACCATTCCTATTCGTCTGCACCCAGAGGTTGTTGGAGAACTTCGACTGACCGTAGAGCGCGAGGAGGGCTGAGTCGGGTGGGGCAACGTATTATGCGGGAGTCGACCCTGGATCGGCGCGAGGCGACCGGAGAGCGAATTCCGCCGCAGAACCTCGAGGCCGAGATGTCGGTCCTCGGGGCGATCCTGCAGAGCAGCGAGGCCTTTATGAAGTGTCTCGAGCTGCTGCGGGCAGACCAGTTCTATCGGGACGCGCATCGTAAGATCTTTGCCGCGGCGACCGTACTATTCGGTCGCGGCGAGCCGGTCGACCTCATTACCATCACCAATGAGTTGCGTCGTCGAGGCGAACTGGACGAGGTGGGCTCCTCGGCGTTTCTTGCCTCACTGGTCGATGCGGTCCCCACAGGCGCGAACGTGGCCTACCACGCGCGGATCGTTCGCGACAAGGCGCTCATGCGTCAGTTGATTACCGTGGCCACCGATATTGTCGGRCTCGGTTTCGCCGATCRGGAGGAGGCGGACCAGGTGCTCGAACGGGCCGAGCAGCAGATCTTCGAGTTATCKGAGGATCGGGTGCGACGRGCCTTCCTGCCGTTGAAGTCTATTTTGAAGGAAACCTTTGAACAGGTCGAGAAACTGTTCGATCGCCGGACACAGGTGACCGGTGTCCCTACAGGATTTGAAGATCTTGACATGAAAACGGCAGGGCTGCAGCCGTCGGAGCTGATCATCATTGCGGGCCGTCCCTCAATGGGGAAAACGAGTTTCGCCCTCAATATCGCGAGAAACGCCGCCATCGATGAACGGATACCTGTCGGCATCTTCAGCCTCGAGATGTCGAAGGAACAGGTCGTTCAGCGACTGCTCTCCTCGGAAGCCGAGGTTGACTCCAATCGAATCAGAACAGGGTGGCTGCGCGAGAGCGACTGGCCGAAACTGACCAACGCGGCCGGTCATCTGTCCGAGGCGCCCATCTTTATTGACGACTCGGCCGCCCTCTCGGTCATTGAGCTGCGGGCGAAGGCGAGAAGGCTCAAGGCCGAGCAGAACATCGGGATGGTGGTGATCGATTATCTCCAGCTTATCTCGGGTCGCTCCCGATCTGAGAACCGGCAGCAGGAGGTATCGGATATTTGCCGGTCCCTCAAGGCTATGGCGAAGGAGTTAAAGGTCCCCGTGGTGGCGTTGTCGCAACTCGCGCGGCGAACCGAGGAGCGAGAGCGCCCGCAGCTCTCGGATCTTCGAGAATCCGGAGCCATTGAACAGGACTCGGATGTCGTAGTCTTTCTATATCGGCCTGGCTACTATCAGGCGAGAAAAGCCGGCGGCCCTGATCCGGAGCGAGATACCAAGACCGAGATCATCATCGCGAAGCAACGGAACGGCCCGACCGGGACGGTAGAGTTGGCCTTCCTGAGGGAATACGTCAAATTTGGCTCACTTGATCTCGTCCACCAAGAGCCAAATGAGGCGGAGGAGATGTGATGTTCAACATTCGCCGTTCAATGTTGAATGGTGAACGTTGAATGGTGGACATCGTGCGACGGCGTGTAGAGAGGAGCGATGGCTAAGACCCAGAGCCATTACCTCTGCCAGAGCTGTGGGTATCAGACCGCTCGCTGGATGGGTCGCTGCCCGGACTGCGGGGAGTGGGCCAGCCTGTTAGAGGAGCGCGTGACGGGTGAGCGGCAACGTACCCGTCGCGATGAGGCATCCTCAACCTTATGCCGCGCGACGCCGATCACCGCCGTAGACGGCTTGATGCTCGAACGGGTGACTACCGGCCTGGCCGAGTTGGACCGTGTGCTTGGCGGCGGAATCGTTCCAGGCTCATTTGTGCTCGTGAGCGGCGATCCCGGGATCGGCAAGTCGACCCTGCTCCTTCAAGCGTCCATGCAGATCGCGCTGCGCGATGGCGTCGTTCTGTATGTCTCTGGTGAGGAATCACTTCAGCAGACCCGATCCAGGGCGAGCAGGCTTGGTCCACTCTCCGATCGACTTCTGCTCCTCGCGGAGACCTCCCTTCAAGCCATTCTGAATCAGGCGGATCTGATCCGGCCGACTATCCTGGTCATAGACTCCATCCAGACAATCGTCTCCGACGAACTGGAGTCCCCATCAGGTAGCCTCAGCCAGGTTCGCGAAGCGGCCGTTCGGCTGATGGCGCTTGCCAAAGAAAAGGGGATCAGTACCGTCATTATCGGACACATCACGAAGGAGGGCGCCATTGCAGGTCCGAAGGCGATGGAGCATCTGGTCGATGCGGTCGTTTTTATAGAAGGAGAGGGACATCAGATCCATCGTCTGCTGCGGGCTGTCAAGAACCGTTTTGGCCCTACGCCGGAGATCGGCGTGCTCGAGATGACCGCGTCCGGTTTGCGGGAACTTGCCAACCCGTCCGAGGTGTTTCTTTCGCAGCGTCCGTCAGGGGCGCCCGGCTCGGTTGTCATCCCGACCCTGGAGGGAAGTCGGCCGTTGCTTGTAGAGTTGCAAGCGCTGGTGGCGGCGCCAAGCGCCCCGATCTCCAGGCGTGTGTTTAACGGTGTAGACAGCAACCGAGGCATCCTGCTGTTGGCTATCCTGGAAAAGCGGCTTGGACTGGCGCTCAGCGCTTGCGATGTTTATGTCAACGTTGTCGGGGGCGTGAGGGTCGGAGAGACTGCCGCCGATCTTGGTATCGCCGCAGCAGTCGTGTCAAGCGCCAGAAACCTGCCGCTGGATCCCGGGTTGTGTGTGTTCGGCGAGGTCGGTCTGGCGGGCGAGGTGCGGGCTGTCCCGATGGCGGAGCGGCGACTCGACGAGGCCGCCCGCCTGGGGTTGTCCCATTGTCTGATGCCACGGCACAACCTAAACCGAACCATGCCCGACTTTTCCTCTTTACAGGTGAGCGGGTTGAACACGGTAGAAGAGTTGACCGAGATGTTGGAGATACGGTAGACGGGGTGCATCTGCGATAGACTATAGAACGGCGGTGTTACAGGCGATAAACAATTCCGGCCCATTCTTAGGTAGTTTTCCATACGAGACGGGTGTCTATCATCTTGGGGAGCGGTACCAGATTAGAAAAGCCCTTAATTTTTTAAGATAATCTTTTGACTAGTTGCAAAATCCCTGCTACAATTTGTGGTTAAGAATGTATAGCACAGGGACAAAAGTGGTCTATCCTACCCACGGCGTCGGGTGGATTGAGGCTATTGAAAAAAAAGAGGTTGGGGGTGGACTTCAGCCGTTCTATGTCGTTCGTATAATCGGGAACGGAATGACAATTCTGGTTCCTACAAAGAATGCGCATCGTGTCGGACTTCGAGAGGTCATCGAGCCGTCGGAGATCCCGAAGGTGCTGGCCATTTTACAGAAGAACGACCTGGAGATCAGCTCAAATTGGAATCGTAGGTTCAAGGATAACTTGGAGCGAATCAGGACAGGATCGGTCTTTGAGGTTGCGCTGGTATTGCGCAAGTTGATTCTGCTTCAACAGGAACGCAGCCTGTCGTTCGGCGAAAAGACGATGCTGGAGAATGTCCGGAGGCTGATCGTTAGTGAGATCGCGCATGCTTCGGGGATTGACCAGGAGATGGCGCGAGCACTTGTCGAGCAGGCGGTGACTAACCACAGGTAATGGTCGCACGTGTGGCCGTTGAGGTGGATGAGAGGGGGTGATTGGTCTGAATAACTATAACTATCGCGTTGGTTTTCCGATGATTACAGGAGGGGCAATTATCGGATTTTATCTAGCCTCGCGAGCCGCCGACGTCGGTCCTTACCAATGGCTGCTGAGTGTGGCCGGCCTCCTGCTGGGAGCCTCCTGCGGCATTATCGTGATGGTCCTCCAGCGCAAATTTCATCAGGCCTCCTTGCAAGTCATCGTCAGCGGAGTCATCGGATTCGTTTTAGGCATTGGTCTAGCCGAACTCTTCTTTAATGCTATTTCCGGATTCCTGAACTTCATCCCTAATTACATTGCTGAGACCATGCAGACCATCGTAACGATCGGCGCGGCTTATCTGGGGGCTGTTATCGCGATTGAGAAGAGTCCGGGATTCAATATGTCAAATCTGGTCCGGGCGTTCAGAGAAAAGCCCCGTAGTAAGGGTTGCAAGATCCTCGATACCTCGGTGATCATTGATGGTCGTATTGCCGATATCTGTGAGGCGGGGTTTATTGAGGGAACGCTGGTTATTCCTCAGTTTGTCTTGCGGGAGTTACAGCAGGTTGCCGACTCTTCAGATCCGTTGAAACGCAACCGCGGTCGACGAGGACTGGATATCTTGCAGAAAATACAGAAGAAGGTCGATGTGCATGTTGAAATCAGCGATGTGGATTTTCCCGACATCCGTGAAGTGGACGCTAAATTGGTCGCGCTGGCTAAGTCGCTCAATGCCAAGGTGGTCACGAACGATTTCAATCTCAATAAGGTGGCAGGGTTGCACGGGATCGGGGTATTGAACATCAACGAGTTGACGAATGCGCTCAGGCCTGTTGTCATACCCGGAGAAGAGATGCAGGTGTTCGTGCTGAAAGAAGGCAAGGAATACAACCAGGGGATTGGCTACCTGGATGATGGTACGATGGTCGTCGTCGATAGCGGCCGCCGATATATCGGCCAGACGGTCGAGGTGCGCGTCACCACGGTGCTGCCGACGACCGCCGGGCGCATGATCTTTTCACGTTTGAAGGAGGAGGCCGAGGCCGCATAAGAGCAGGGTTGAGGGTAGAGGGCTTAGGGTAATGAAAGGATCCAGTTGTTCTTTTAGACCCTAGCCCCTGGACCCTAGCCCCTGGACCCTAGACCCTATGATTGTGACTGCCATTGTTCCCGCCGGGGGGGCGGGAATTCGATTCGGGGGAGCGGTCAAGAAACAGTTTATCGCCCTGAATGGTCTACCGATACTCAGCCACACGTTACGAGCGTTGGCAGCGTCTGACGCGCTTGCTGCCATCATCATTGCGGTGCCGGCCGGAGAGGAGCCGAGGGGTCGCGAGGCGCTGGAGCTGGCCGGGATCGATCTTGAGGCGGAGGTAGTCCAGGGAGGGCAGACGCGGCAAGAGTCGGTCTATAACGGTCTACAGAGGGCGACGACGGCGACGGATCTCGTGCTGATCCACGACGGCGTTCGCCCTTTTGTTTCGCGTGAGGTTGTGCGGTCTACCATAGAGGTCGCCAAGGGTACAGGAGCGGCGGTTGCGGCTGTACCGGTCGTCGATACTATCAAGCGGGTCGACAGTGACGGTTTTGTGGTGGAAACGCTGTCGAGAGGACAGCTCTGGTCGATCCAGACCCCTCAGGTCTTTCGATACGAGCTCCTGTTGCAGGCTCACCGGGCAGGCCGGGAGCACGGTGTCGTTGCGACTGATGATGCCGCACTCGTGGAGCGAATCGGGGGACCGGTTAAGGTTGTGAGGGGCAGTTATGAGAATCTCAAAATCACCAGCGAAGAGGATGTGCCTCTCGCCGACCTGATTCTGAAGCGACGGATGGTCACATGACGATCGGTATCGGATTTGATACGCACCCGTTAGTCCCCGGTCGGCGTCTTATTCTGGGTGGGGTGGAAATCCCTTTCGAGAAGGGACTTGATGGTCATTCGGATGCGGATGCCCTGGCCCATGCGGTGATTGATGCCATACTTGGCGCCGCATGTGCCGGAGATATCGGCTCCTGCTTTGGAACGAACGATCCTCAATATAAAGACGTATCCAGCCTGCTGCTTCTCAGGGAGGCGTTCCGGCGTGTCGAGGCGCTTGGCTATGCGGTCAGTCACATCGACGCGACCATCATTGCGGAAGCGCCGAAGCTTGCATCGTTTATTTTGCAGATGCGGGCCAACGTTGCCGACAGCATAGGGGCGCCGATCGAGCGGGTCAGTGTCAAGGCATCGACTGCGAACCGAGTGGGCGCGCTCGGGGCGGGCGACGGCATTGCCTGTCTGGCCGTTGCATCACTGAAGCCCCTTGAATGAGGGCGGAGGATGACGGATAGAGGCATGGCGCTGGTTATCTATAACACCTTACGACAGAAGAAGGAGCGATTTGAGCCGTTGGTGCCAGGCAGGGTGCGGATGTACGCCTGTGGGCCGACCGTCTATGACCGCGCCCATATCGGCCATGCGCGCGCCGCGCTCACCTTCGATGTGGTGTGGCGTTACCTGGAGTACCAGGGCGATCAGGTTGTCTACGTACGCAATTACACGGATGTGGATGATAAGATCATTCAACGCGCGGCGGAGTTGGGACAATCACGTGAATCGCTGGTGGAGGAGCAAATTGAGGCCTATCGCCGGGATATGAAGGCGCTGGGACTTAGAATACCGACACAGGAGCCCCGGGCCACGCACCATATTCGGGAGATGATCGAGCTCATCCGGATCTTGATGGCGAAAGGGGTCGCGTATACGGTTGACGGCAACGTCTATTTTGAGGTTAGGCGCTCGCCGGACTACGGCAAGCTGTCTCATCGAGGTCTCGACGAATTACGGGCAGGGGCGAGGGTTGAGGTGGATCAGCGGAAACGCGATCCCCTTGATTTTGCGTTGTGGAAGGCATCGCGCCCAGGAGAGCCGGTATGGGAGAGCCCGTGGGGTCCCGGCAGGCCGGGCTGGCATATCGAGTGCTCCGCCATGTCGATGAAATATCTCGGTGAAAGTTTCGATATCCATGGCGGGGGAGCCGATCTGATCTTTCCCCATCACGAGAACGAGATTGCGCAGTCGGAGTGCGCCACCGGTAGGCCGTTTGCTCGCTACTGGATACATAACGGTTTCGTCAACATTCGCGCCGAAAAGATGTCCAAGTCGCTGGGCAATATCCTGACGGTTCAGGAGCTCCTTGAACAGGTCAGCCCGTGTGCGCTGAAGCTGTTCCTGCTCGGAACTCACTACCGGTCGCCTGTAGAGTTTTCGGAGGATGCGCTGAGCCGCGCCGGGGCGGCAGAAGATCGATTCCGTTATGTGTTGGGTGAGGTGCAGCGCATACGAGATACTCG
>PQAQ01000249.1 GCA_003105305.1 Candidatus Methylomirabilota bacterium | reverse complement strand
CAGATCGTTCGGTCCTGTGATCTTGATTCACGGCGGCGCGGGCAAGGTTGCGCCCGATCTGGTTGAGTCACGGCAGGCGGGTATTCGGGCCGCCGTGATACAGGGGTGGCAGGTGCTCACCGCGGGAGGTTCCGCAGTAGAGGCTGTCGAGCGGGCCGTCAAGATGCTTGAGGATGACCCGGTCTTTAACGCCGGCCGGGGCGCCTGTCTAAATCGGGATGGAGAGGTCGAGCTGGACGCCTCGATCATGGACGGCCGAAACCTGGCGGCTGGGGCTGTCGGCGCCGTCAGGCAAATCGCCAATCCGGTGACGCTGGCCAGGGCCGTAATGGAGGCCGGCGGGTCGGTCCTCCTGACGGGCGAGGGCGCCAGACAGTTCGCGGCAGCCGTTGGGATTGCGGAGTGCGGAGGCGAGACGTTGATCACCGAGCGCCAACGCGCCCGGTGGGCGAGTCTGCGAGACGAGGTCGTCGAGCGCGTCGGTACCGTCGGGGCCGTTGCCCTTGACAAGACGGGACACCTGGCTGCCGCCACGTCGACGGGCGGCCTGCCGATGAAGGCGCCGGGCCGCGTGGGCGACTCCGCATCAATCGGCTGCGGGACCTATGCCGACGATCAGCGTGGCGCGGTGAGTTGTACCGGCGATGGCGAGGCGATCATTAAGCTGACGCTGGCCAGGACGGCCCTCGAGTTCCTTGCCGCGGGAGAAGAGCCGATGTCCGCAGCAAGGCGTGCCGTCGGCGAGTTGACGGCCAGAACCGGCGGGGAGGCCGGTATGATCCTGCTGGATCGATACGGCCGGATCGGCATGGCGCGGAATACTGCGCAGATGGTCTGCGCCTGCATTCGGAACGATAATACCGATCCGGAACTCTTCGACTGAGGCGAACCGAGCCGGAGGGTGGAGCGTATGGTCGTCAAGCAAGACGAAGGGCAGCGTGCGCAACGGAGTGGAAACGGCACGCCTGTATCCACGGTGTTCTTTTATGCCTCTCTGCTTCTACTGGTGTATCTGACCTATCTGATTATCGTCCCTTTTGCGTCCCCGATTCTCTGGGCCACCATCCTGGTCGTCGTCTTTCAACCGGTCTATCGCCGCCTGCTGTGTCGACTAGGCGGTAAGTCAGGACTCGCAGCCCTCTTGCTGACGACCGCGGTAGTTGCCGCCGTGATGATACCGGCCATGCTCTGCGGATGGGTGCTTACGCAGGAAGCGGTGAGCTTCTATCAGGCCGCGGAACGTATCTACCGGCAGGAGGGGTTGGCCGGCATCGCATCCCACCCGGCGGTCATGACCGGGCGCGCCTTGTGGGAACGCGTCAGCCTGCCCTTTGCGCGCCTTGGCTTTGACCTGAACGCGCTGTTACTGGGCAGTATGAGCGCGGTCAGCAGCTTCATTGTCGACAACCTCAAGGGGATCGCCATCAACGTGTTAAGCGTCACGGTCAATTTCTTTCTGATCGTGTTTACCTTCTTCTTTCTGCTCAGAGATGGCGAGATGATCGTTGACGGCCTTCAGAGGCTCTTGCCGCTTGAACGCAAGCACGGCGAGGCGCTGTTTTCACGCCTCTATGAGGCCGTATCGGCTGTTGTGCGGGGTACCATTGTGACGGCCATGGCACAAGGCATCCTTGGAGGACTGGGATACTGGGTCGTTGGTGTCCCGTACCCGGTTTTCCTCGGGCTGGCTACCGCCCTCTTCTCGCTCCTTCCGGTCGGTGGGTCCGGGTTGGTCTGGATCCCGGCGGCTCTCTATCTGTTATTAGAGGGGGGCTGGATTCGCGGCCTGTTGTTGCTCGGCTGGTCGACGGTCGTTGTCAGTACGGTCGATAATGTACTGAAACCGGCGCTCATCTCGGGCGGGACCAATCTATCGACACTCTTCCTATTTTTCGGTATGCTTGGCGGTTTGCAGGTGTTCGGAATTCTTGGATTTATCGTGGGGCCTGTACTGCTCGTGATGCTCTCGACGTTTCTCGAAATCTACGCAGAGCTGTCGTCGTCGCCTCCGGTCGATCAGCCGCTGAGAAGCGGATAAGGCGGCTGACGATCGGACGGAGGCTGTTGGTCGGTTAGTAGCCGCGCGGCCTGCGGCCGCCGCCGCCACTGCGGAATCCGCCGCCTTCGTATCCTCCTCGGCGTGGGGCCTGTTCTCTTGCCTCATTGACCGTCAGCGGCCGACCGCCAATCTCCCGTCCGTTTAACGTCTGGATGGCAGCCTGAGCGTCGCTTTCGCTCTCCATTTCGACAAAGGCAAATCCCCGCGGTCGTCCGGTGTCCCGGTCGGTAATCACTTTCACGTCGGCGACCCGTCGACCACCCTCTTCGAAAAGGGCGCGGATCGCGTTCGCATCCATATCAAACGGGAGATTGCCCACATACACTCGTGTCCCCATACTCTCGAAACTCCTTTCGTCGACCTGCGGCCGACTGCTCACGGGTAGTTCAATCGATACCGTCGCCATGGTCCCGTATTCCACGGTCGGCTTCTGGCTCCGGGGCCTCCCCCTGGAGGCCTCAGAATTCCGGCTGATCGCGACGAAATGCGCGGGCCGCCTGGCGGCGAAGTCTGCGCGCAGCTTCTCGAACCTTTCGTCGGCGCTTCTCCCCCGGTTTCTCGTAATGCGCTCTTCGTTTCAGTTCCTTCAGGATGCCGTCGCGCAGCACGAGCTTTTTGAAGAGCCGAAGAGCCGATTCGACTCCCCGACCGTCCACTTTCACCTCGAGGGGGCGATGTCGGGTCCCTCTGTCCGGCCTCGAACTCTCGCTCGCGTCCTCAGTTCCTTCGTCAAGAGCCATTATCCCTCTTCATCACAGCGCTACGTCCCGCTGATATGATCAGGGTTTCAGAAACGAAAAAACCGCGAGCCCCTGGTCCTCGCGGTGTTTTGAGAAAACGTTAACGCAGCCCTCAGACCATCAAACATCTCATTATCAGGTGTTGCGGCAGAGTTGTCAAGGATAATCGCTCGACCCGCGTCGACGCCTCAATCATCCCTTGCGCCCGGCCTTATCCCGATGTATAAAAGAGGGGGCGTCGGGAAGAACATTGCTCACGAACCCCTGAAGGACCGGGGCGAGAGGACGGACGATATATGGAGACACGTCTCATCCGAGTCGGACACAGTCCGGATCCGGACGATGCATTCATGTTTTACGCCTTGGCCAAGGAGCGACTTCATACCGGTCAGTATCGTTTCCAACATATCCTGGAAGCGATCGACGCGTTGAACAGTTGGGCGCTGGAAGGTCGACTGGAGGTGACGGCGCTTTCAGTTCATGCTTACACGTATGTGGCCGATCGCTACATCCTGTTACCGCACGGCGCCAGCATCGGACGGAACTACGGACCGATTGTTGTGGCCAAGGGTGGGCTTGATCCGGCCGGTCTTCGCGGTAAGCGGATTGCCGTCCCCGGCAGGCTCACAACGGCATTCCTCGCGCTGCGGCTGTACCTGAGCGAATTTCAGGCCGTTGAGGTCCCATTTGACCAGGTGTTCGATGCGGTCGAACGCGGCGAGGCGGATGCTGCGCTGGTCATTCACGAGGGTCAGCTCACCTTCGAGGCCGGCGGCTTCACCAAACTGCTGGATCTTGGCTCCTGGTGGCACGAGCTGACCGGCCTGCCGCTCCCGCTCGGGGCCAATGCGATCCGCAAGGATCTTGGCGAGTCGTGTTGTCTGGAAGTGTCCGGCTATCTTCGGGCTAGTATCGACTATGGCTTGACTCACCGACAGGAGGCACTTCAGTACGCCATGCAGTTTGGCCGCGGCATGGAGGCGACACTGGCCGACCGATTCGTCGGCATGTATGTGAATGAGGATACTCGCGCCTGGAATCAGGAATCCAGGCGGGGCCTCGAACAGCTCCTGAAGCTGGCATGGGAGCGGGGCGTGGTTACCGCGCGAGTCAGCCCGGAGTTCCTCCCCGGTTAAGCATCCGCTTTCCTCGTTTCTTCGCTTCATCGATTCGATCCGCCGTACAACTGTCGACTCGTCGCACGCCTCCGCCACATCACTCGTCAATTCTCTTCTCTGTCAGTTCCCACGTCAAAATAGAATTCCCAGCCGCATACGTTCTCTTGCTCCCAAAAAGGCTTAGCACATTTGTTGCAGTGTTAGGTCTATTTAACCACAGGTCAATAAATATCTCAT
>PQAQ01000248.1 GCA_003105305.1 Candidatus Methylomirabilota bacterium | reverse complement strand
AGTCCGGCATCGAGCATCATCACTGCAGCGAACACAAAGACGACGAGCGCCATTCCGCCTGCGGTGAGCGCCGTCGTGAATGTGCGAGCCCAGAGGTTACGTACACTGTACGATATCGGAATCGGCATGAGCCGTCTCCCACCGTTACCCGATCGCGCGCAGCCCCTCGACGATCTTGATTGTCGCCGCCCGCCGCCCCGGTGCGACGGCTGAGACGACGCCCACGCCGAGCGCGCACGCGATCTGCAGGACGACGGTCTCGCCGCTAATTTCAAAGACCGGGAATATCGTCCCCACCTTTGCGGCAAACCAATTGGCGACTGGAAACGTGGCGACGATGCCGATTACAGCGCCGATTACGGCAATGGCCACCGATTCGCCGACGATAAGCGATGCGACGTAGCCGGGTGAGAAACCGAGGGCCTTGAGGGTGGCATATTCGGAGAGTCGCTCGCGGGCGGTCATCGCCATCGTGTTCGCCATGACCGCAAGGATAATCACGATCACGACGTACGACACAATTCTGATCGCAATGACCAGCGCTTCCGTCTGCTTGACGAACCCGATCTGAAAGGCGCGCTCAGTCTCGGTCAACGTTTCGGCGAGCGAATTTTTGAACAGCGCATCGATTGCGCGGCTCACCTCGGCCACGCGATCCATGTCGGTGACATCGACGAGATAGACGCCGACCTGGTCGACCTGGCGGCCGGCGCGCTTTTTTATGGTCTCGTTGAGGTACTCCCAGTGAAAGAACATCTGCGAGGTATCGGTCTTCGTGTCGATGCCGTCGTAGATGGCGCTCACCGTAAACTCCCAGGTGCCCGGGTAGATCGTCCCGCGTAACGGCAGCGGGTCGCCGACCGTGAGATGGTAGGTGTCGGCGATCTTGCGCCCGATAACGGCGCCCTTGCGATCGCGCAGAAAGGCCGTGAACTCCGGCTGTGCGACGAGGTATTCGGGATACATGGCGAAATAGGTGCGCGGCTCGATGGCGAACTGTGGGAAGAAGTTCTTGGGGTCCTGATAGATTCCGGCGAACCAGGTGGCGTGCGAGACGGCGCGCACGCCGTCGACGGCGCGGATCTGGTCGCGATAGCTGAGCGGCAGATGGAAGACGAGCGACACCGCGTTGCGCGTGACGAGTCGCGTCGGGGCTGCGCCAGCCGCGCCGGCGTACCACGCATCGACGACGGTCTGCAACAGCCCGAACGACAGGATGGCCACCACCAGCCCAAGCAGTGTGAGCGCGGTACGCAGCCTGTGGCGCAGCGCATTGCGGAGGACAAGCTTCAGGAACTGCACCGGACGTTCACCTCAGCGACCGCTCGTGTACGTCGGCTGACGTTGACAGCTCGCCCTTGTCGAGATACATAATGGCGTGGGCCTGATCGGCAGCGCGGCGATCATGCGTGACCATTACGATCGTCTTGCCGAGGTCGGTGTTCAGGCGATCCATCAGCGTCAGCACTTCTTCGGCCGAGTGGCGGTCAAGATCGCCGGTCGGCTCGTCGGCCACGATCAGCCGCGGATCGGCGATGATCGCGCGCGCGATGGCGACGCGCTGCTGCTGTCCGCCGGAAAGCTCCGATGGGTAGTGGCTCAAGCGATCCGATAGACCGACGAGCTCGAGCGCCGTCTCCACATGTTCGCGTCGCTCACGGCGGGTCAGGCGCGTCAGTGTAAGCGGCAGTTCGACGTTTTCGAAGGCCGTCAGGACCGGGATCAGGTTGTAGAACTGGAAAATGAAGCCGACTGTCCCCGCGCGCCAGTCGGCAAGCGCGGTCTCCGACAGCCGAGTGATGTCGACGCCGTCGAAGAGGATCTCTCCCGCGTCAGGCTTGTCGATCCCGGCGATCAGGTTGAGGAGCGTTGATTTGCCGGATCCCGACGGACCCATCAGGCCGAGGAAGTCACCCTTGCGAACCTCGAGGGTGATATCGGTCAATACCGGCACAATCTGGCCGCCTCGCCGGTACGACTTAGCGAGGTTGCGGATGTCGATCAGCGTCGGCGGAGCAGCGGTCTCATTCACGGGCGGTTGCCTCGCGGCGTCACTTCCGGTCCGTCTTGACGCGCGTACCGTCGCCGACCTTGTCGAGAGGGGTGAGGACGATCTTCTCCCCTGCTCGGACGCCGCTGACCTCGATGAGGTCGCCGAGGGCACGCCCGGTCTCGATTCTGGTGCGGACAGCCCTGCCCTCTTTCACAACGAAGACGACCTTCGCACCGTCTCGGTCGACCACTGCCTGCCGCGGGACGGCGGTGACCGGTTTGCGATCGGCCGCCGCAACCGCGTGTTCGAGGAACGCGACCTTCGCGCTCATATCCGGCAATATGCGCTGATCCCGGTCCACAAATCCGATCTTGACCATGACCGTCGCCTTGGCGCGGTCAACGGTCGGGACGATCCGGTTGACGACCCCGGCGAAGCGCGTGTCCGGTACGGCGTCAAGCTGGATCTCACACGGCTGGCCGACCGCAATCCGACCAAGCGAGGACTCCGCCACATCGGCCTCGACCTCAAGCGTCGACATGTCTGCGATGGTGACGACCGCACCCTTCGTATCCATGGCACTCGAGAACGGGGTGATGTTGTCGCCGACGTTCGCGTTCTTGGTGAGCACGACCCCGTCGAACGGTGCGCGGATCAATGTCTGGTCGAATGAGACATCGGCGGCCTTCAGGTTGGCCCGCGCGACGGCAATGGCGGCCTCGTTGGATCGCACCGTTGCGCGCGCCTTATCTGCCCGCGTCACCGCGGTGTCGAGCTCCAATTCACTGATGAGCCTATCGTGTGCGAGCTCGCGCCAGCGGATCAGGTTGCGTTCGGCGTCGCGCAACTCGGCCTGTGCCTGTTCAAGGTTCGCCGTCGCGACCTGGACGCTTGCCGCGGCCTGGTCGCGGGCCGCCGCGACGTCGCGGCTCTCCAGCCGTGCGATCACCTCGTTACGCCTGACGCGGCTGCCTTCCATGACGCCCAGCCATTCAAGGCGCCCCGTCGCCTTCGAGGCCACCGCCGCCTTCCGCTGCGCGACAACGTAGCCGGTGGCATTCAGTACGGTGACCGCCTGCGACGGATACGCGGTCGTGACTGCGGCAGTCTCTACCGTCACGGAGCCGCCGACGCCGGCGGAGAGTCCAAGGATTACTGCCGCGCCCAACAGGGCGAGACCCGCCGCCCACGGCCACAGCCGTCGGCGTGCCGACGGCGCGCGGGCATCGGTCCGGTCGATGCTCAGCTTCGAAAGATCGGGATTGCCCAAGATGTACCTCTGATCAGCTCAGGGCGGTGGAGAGCTCCTGAAGCAGCAGACCGAGCCGCGCGCAGATCGCCTTTGTCCGAGCGCCCAGTCCGATCAGGTGGGGGATGGTGAACGGATGTGCCATCAAATACCGGGTAAGCGGGAGAGGTCGCGGCTCCCCGCGCTCATCTAAAAACTGATCGAAACCGATTCCGAGATCTTCATCAATAGTATCGAGGACGCCGCGAACAGCCAGGAAAGGGATCGAGCGGGCCGAGGCTGCAGCCGCGATGGCGGCGCTTTCCATATCGACAGCCATAGCGCCGGACTCCGCTGCCAGTCGGCGCTTTTCCTCGGACGTCGACACGATACTGTCGACGGTGAGAATTGATCCGTGAGAGTGCCGATCGTTCCATCGCCGAAGGATAGTTGTGGCCGTTTCCTGTAAGTCGGAATCACACGCGAAGTTTTTCGGTTTCGACCCGTTTTCTTCATGCCAGACCTGCCCTGAGCTTCGTAGGATCACTTGGTCTCCCACAATCAGGTCGCCTGTTTGCACATGAGGGCTCAACCCGCCCGCAATGCCGAGCGACAAGGCTGCAGCAATGGGCGCCTCTTCAAAGAGGCGGCAGGCTGCAGCGTTGGCGCGGTCCGGCCCGACTCCCGTTTGGGCCAGCAGGAGATCCCGATCCTTTACTCCAACTCGGACTACCGCGTTCGATCGGTACGCCGATTGCCGGGTGGGCGGCAGGATGGCTACGATCGGTTTCATCTCGGCCCGTGTCGCCACAAATACGGCGAATGCTGCGCTTCCCACCCGGTTTAGTCTGATGACGATGTGCCGTTGTCATTGTGGCCGGAAGCGGCCTTCTGCAGCAAGGTGCGATACATGGAAAGCGCCCACAGCGGAAAGTAGAGGCGGTAGAGATGATATCGAAGATAGAAGACGCGAGGAAATCCCGTTCCGGTAAATTCCCGTTCCTCCCACCCGCCATCCGGGATCTGGGTCCGAAGGAGGTAGTCGATGCCCCTTTGTACCGCGGGATGCCGGACGACGCCGGCGTGCAAGAGTCCCAAGAGCGCCCAGGCGGTTTGAGAGGCGGTGCTGGGCCCCTGGCCGGCTGTCCGCGGATCTTCGTAAGAATAACACGATTCGCCCCAGCCGCCGTCCGGGTTCTGATGATCGATCAGCCAATCGACCGCCTGTCGGACATACGGCTGGTCCATCGGCTCTCCGATGGCTCGAAGACCGGCCAGCACCGCCCAGGTTCCGTAGATGTAATTCACTCCCCATCGGCCGTACCAGCACCCCTCGGGCTCCTGCTCCCGCTTGAGGAACGCGATAGCGCGCTGCGCCACCGACGTGGCGTTGCTCCAACCCAGATGGCCGAGCATCTCAAGCATTCGTCCCGTCAGGTCCGCTGTAGGCGGATCCAGTAGCGCCTTGTGATCGGCGAAGGGGTGCTCGTTCAGGAACCGCTTATTGTTGTCCTTGTCGTATGCGGCCCAGCCCCCATCACTTGACTGGAGCGGAAGGACCCACTTGAGCGCCTGCTTGAGCGCCGCCTCTTTGGCGGCCTGATCCGGGAGGGTCGTCTTGATCAGGGCGGTCATCACAACCGCGCTGTCGTCGATGTCAGGATAGTACTCGTTCTCAAACTGAAAGTACCAGCCGCCCGATTCGGCGTCCGGAGCCTTGACCTTCCAGTCGCCCACCGTCCGGGTCTGCTTGGAGAGCAGCCAGTGACACCCACTGACCAGCGCGGGATGGTCGGCGGGGAGACCGGATGCAAGTAGCGCATTGACCGCCAGACAGGTATCCCATATAGGAGAAAGACAGGGCTGCAGGTGGAGCGTGCGCTCGTCCTCCACCTCGAGGGCCTCGATCTGCTTAAACGCCCTGGCTACCAAAGAGTGCTCGACCTCATAGCCGAGGCAGCGTAGCGCTATGACCGAATTAGCCATGGCCGGATAGATCCCGCCGAGGCCGCCTTCCCCCATGCGGCGAAGCATCCAGGTTGTGGCCCGCTCCATCGCCAACCGGCGGAGGCGTTGGATCGGATGCCGCTCATACCAGTGGAGGAGTCGGTCGGCGGCCAGGAAGAGGTTTTGCCACGACAGCCGCTTGGGATCCCGAGGAAACCAGTAGTCATGCTTCGGCGCGAACTCCCCCCGAAGTTCCGAGAGATCAGTTCCGGCGGGGAGGGGTATGACCGGTTTGTGGGCGAAGATGATCATCATGGGGGTGAGCACGGTCCGTGACCAATACGAGATCTCATGCATATTAAAAAATGACTGCGGAGGGAGGAGAAACGGCTCGACGGGCATGGCCGGGACGCCCCGCCAATCAAGTTGCCCGAAGATGGCGAGGATAAACTTGGTAAAGACGTTGGCCCGAAGGAGGCCGCCTTGACGAAGGATGATCTCCCGAGCCCGCTGCATGAACGGCTCTGTCTGGGAATGGCCGCAGAGTTTCAATGCGAAGTACGCCTTGACCGTCGTACTCAGGTGGCTTGGCCCGCCGTAGTAGATGTTCCAGCCGCCATCCGGCAGCTGCGTGTCGCGCAGAAAGGCCGCAGCCTTTCGCTGCTTGGTTTCATCAACCTTACCGAGCAGATAGCGGAGCATGATGTACTCGGAGGTTAGTGTGGTGTCGGCCTCCAGCTCCGCCACCCAGAAGCCTGCTGGGTTTTGCATGGCCAGGAGTCGGGATCGGGCCTGGTCGATCGCCTTGTCAAGCGGGCCGCTGTCGGCCCGCAGGGAGCTGGGCATCGTGTCAGGCTTCGGGTATCTTTCGGAGGGTGCCGGCATCGTGCTTACTCCAGAAAATTCCACACAGCCATCCTCAGCATATCCTTAGGGCTGTTGCGAAGTCCGCGAACGACGGAGGCCTCGAACCCGGAGTGCATCTTGCAGTTGTAGCAGCGCGGATCCCGGCGGGATTCCCAATAGTCCCAATCAACGCTTTGCCAGAACTCCTCAAACGTCCGGTAATATTTCTCGCCGATCAGGTAGCACGGTCCCCTCCAACCTTGCGGGGTATAGGTCACGGTGCTCCACGGGGAGCATGGGTACTCGCGCAGACCGGCCGCAAATTCGAGGAACATCGGGGTGGAGGTCAATCGATACTGCTTCGACAGCTCAAGCACCCTTTGGAACTTTTGGTGGATCTCCTCGCGAGCCAAGAAGAAATCGGACTCGATCGACGCGTAGTGATATCCGGGCGACAGGAGCATCCCGTCCACGTGATACTCCTGCAACAGGCGGCACAGCGCCTCAACCTCGTCCATGTCGGTCTCTTTGAAGATGGTCGTGTTCGTCGTGATACGGAAACCGAGCCGCTTGCCTTCCTTGATCATCTCGAGCGCGTTATCAAAGACGCCTTCCCTGTCGCAGACCTGATCGTGGGTTCGCTTCAGTCCATCCAGATGGATATTGATCGAGAGCCGGTTATGGGGCGTGATCCGGTCGTACACGGTTCGATCAAGCAACAACCCGTTCGTACACAGGTAGATGTGTCGCTTGCGGGCAATGAGGCCCTCCACCAGTTCCTTCAGCTCAGGGTAGATCGTGGGCTCTCCGCCGCAGAGCGAGACGACCGGAGCGCCCGAGTCATCCGCCGCCTTCAAGCACTCGTCCAGCGTCAACCGGTCCTCGATCCGACCGGTATGCCGCTCAATGGAGCATCCCAGACAGGCCAGGTTGCACGTATACAACGGTTCGAGCATGAGGACGAACGGATAGCGGGTGTGTCCTTGAACTCCATGACGGATCTGATGCTTGATCATATCCGTCGTGATGTGCAAAGGAAACCTCATGATACTGCTCCGCGGCTGATATATCTGTGCGTTGCGCCCCACTGCCAATGGCGCTTCAGGACCATCCAGGTAATTGGGGCGTACAGCAAGATCCCGGTCATTCCCAGCAGCGCCTCGCCGATGACAAAGGTCATCGCCAGGTTAAAGACCAGGATGAGATAGTAGAGCATCGTCCCCCAGAGGATCGGTCTGGCTCCAGGTCTCGAGCGTCTGTCCAACGGCAGGGCGCGGTCCACCTGTTGGAATATTGCGATCGTTACGAACCCCACGATCGCCCATCCGAGGAAGTTGGTGAGTGGTACGCCAAAGTACAACCCGGGTTCCGGATAGTTATAGATTTTTCCCAGAAACCAACGATCGCCCCTCAACGCAACCGGGTCGATCACGACGTCGATCAGCATAAAAAGAACGGCCGTCAGCGCCAGGACCGGCCAGGACCGCCTGACGGCGACAACCTCGCGCTCGCTTGCGCCGATCGGCAGCCTGAGCCACTGCGCCAGCGTAAAGCTGACGTAGGCAAGAAAGGTAAATGAGAGGGAATCCATGAATGGAACGTTGCTGATCCATAGTTCCCGATCCTTTGTATCCGGAATATAACTATAGAAACCGAACGGAATCCCATTCCTGGTCGAGGAGTATTCGGCCGAGAACGCCACGACCCAGGCGATCACTGTGAATAAAGCGGTCCGCCGCCACCCGATGGCGACCGTCGCCGCCGTCAGATAGAATGCCAGGAAAATGAACACGTAGGGTCTTAGGATGACCGTCGCGATGAAGAGGTGGATCACGTCCGCCATTCAGTTGCCTCACAATGCCCGATCAAATGTTCTCCCGAATCCTGGGTGAACAGTGATAGTGTTGGCGGCGGGTCAGCGGGTCAGAGACGAAGTCGAAACCCTGCCTTGGGGACGTTCCGGCCATTGGATATAGATACTACCCCAAAGGTAGGTGCATTCCAAGCCGCAGACCTACCGTGTTGTGGCAATATAGGCCACTCTGACTAATCAGCCGTTGGCCGCTCACGAGGGATTTTAATTTTATATCACATCAGCCCCAGCGCTGGCAATCCCAAAAGAATACCGTGATTACGAGATGCGACACGCGTGGAACCTTTCTTATCCCGCTACACTCGAAGCGTAATGGTGTACTGATGACGAGGGGTTGTTATCAGCTTATCCTTCAACTGTCAAAGCCGACGATGCTGCAGGTAGGACGGCGGGGGAGGTTTCTTTTTCCCGCAGGCAGATATATTTACACAGGTAGCGCGTTGAACGGCGTAGAAAGACGCCTCGCCAGACACCGCCGACAGAACAAGACGCTGCACTGGCATATCGATTATCTGTTGCGATATGCCCGGATCGTGAGGACCAGAATATTTTCCACGTCGGAGAAGATTGAATGCCCGCTCAATCGAAAGGCGCTTGCGAAACCAGGGGCGCAGGTAATCGTTGAGGGCTTTGGGTCCAGCGATTGTCGATGCCCGTCGCACCTCGTATTCCTCGGACGCGCCTCCCAACGTAATGCGTGATTGCGTTACATCGGGCCTACCCGTGTGGGGCAGCGGCCCCCCTCGAAGATCATTGGCCGTAGAAGGCTTTGACGGCATCAACCACATATTCCAGCATTGACGAGGTCAGGTCCGGATAGATCGGTAGCGCCAAGGCTTCTTTCGCGGCCTGTTCGGATATCGGCATATCTCCCTCCTTGTACCCCAGATACTCGAAGCATGGCTGGAGGTGGAGCGGCACCGGGTAATAGACGTCATGGCCGATTTCCCGAGACTCAAGAAAATGGCTTAACGCCTCTCTTTCCGGGGTTCTGACGACATATTGGTTGAAGACGTGTCGTTCCTTCTTGGGAATGTCCGGAAGTTGAATCCGCCGTTCTAAGCCTTCGTTGCGGAAGAGCGCATCATACTGCTTCGCATTGTTGATTCGCTGTTCCGTCCATCGATCGAGGTATTGGAATTTAATGGTCAGAATGGCTGCCTGCAGTTCGTCGAGGCGGAAGTTACCACCGAGGAGGGTATGAAGATATTTGGTTGACGATCCATGGTTCCGCAGAGCCGTAAGCGTCGAGGCCAGTGAAGGGTCGCTGGTGACAACCATTCCGCCATCGCCGAACCCCCCCAGGTTTTTTGTCGGATAAAACGAAAAGCAACCTAAGAGTCCAATGCCGCCGGCCCGCCTGCCGTATTCGTCCTCTGCTCCGATAGCCTGGGCGGCATCTTCGATCACGGCCAGGCGGTGTTGGACGGCCAACGTACGGATTGACTCCATCTCAGCGCAGCGACCGAACAGATGAACCGGAAGAATTGCGCGGGTGCGCTCCGTGATTCGATCGGCGGCCAGCCATGGATCGATCGTGAAGCGGGTCGGGTCGATATCGACAAAAACCGGCCTGGCCCCGGATCGGGCGATCGACCCCGCTGTGGCAATGAAGGTATACGGGGTTGTGATGACCTCATCGCCCGGACCGATGTCCAACGCCATGAGGGCCAGCAGCAGGGCGTCGGTGCCTGACGAGACCCCTACTGCATGGGAAACGCCGCAGTAGCGCGCGATCTCCTGCTCGATCCGGCGAACCTGAGGACCAAGAATAAACTGCTGACTATCGTAGACTTCGGTGATCGCGCGTCCGATTTCGTCCCTGACGGCAGCGTACTGCGCTTTGAGATCAAAGAAGGGGACTCGCATCTGTCCACACCTATATGAGTTAAATGAAAGGCTGCCCGTACCGCTCGCCGACTGTCCGATCTAGCCGAAATTTTACGCACGTCTGAAGATGAAGTCTACAGCTTTTTCATGGCGCTGCGCAGCCTGGCGAATCTGTAGTTACGGAATACGTGAGGGGAGGCATGAAAATTTTAACCCGCCCCATGATTTTTTTTCTTGCATTTCTACCAAAACGCGATATAAGGCATTTGAACAAAGACGTATGGGGAGGTGGGTATCGAACAACAATTTTTTATGAGGGGGGCAGATCGTTGCAAGCACTCGGGAAACACCTGTTGGTGGAACTACACGGTTGTAACCCGGAGTCGCTGAAAAAAGCCGAAGTCGTTAAAGACATCCTGGTTTCCGCGGCGAACGCCTGTAAGGCTACCATCGTTGACACGTCCTTCCACGAGTTCAATCCTTTCGGTGTGAGCGGCGTGGTTGTGATCGCCGAATCTCACATCTCAATTCACACCTGGCCGGAATATCGGTATGCGGCGGTCGATATCTTCACCTGTGGGGATGTTCTCAAGCCAGAGGTGGCGGTGGACTACATCGCTGCCCGTTTTCGGTGTAAAAAGCCGTCGGTCGTCGAGATGCGACGGGGGATCATCCCCGGTCATACAGGGAAACTGATGCACAAGCTCAGCTCGTCCATGGAGAAGGCCGTCGATGCCGATCAAGAACTTTCGCTGGTTCATTGAAGCGCTGAGCCCGGAGGAAGGGCATCTGCACGGGATTCAACGAGCCCTGTTTTCGGCTCAGACCCCCTTTCAATCCGTTGATATCATGGAGCTTGGCAGCTATGGGAAGGCGCTGATCCTTGACGGTAAGATCCAGTCCAGCCTCCTTGATGAGTTCATCTACCATGAAACACTCGTGCATCCGGCGATGCTCAGCCATCCTGCTCCCCAAAAGGTATTCATCGTCGGCGGCGGGGAAGGGGCGACGTTGCGGGAGGTGCTTCGGCACCCTACTGTGGAGCGAGCCATCATGGTGGATATCGACGAGGAGGTCGTCAACCGATGTAAGGAGCTGCTGCCTGAATGGCATAGGGGCGCATTTGACGATCCGCGCGCCGAGATTCGCTTTCTGGATGCCAGGCGGTACCTGGAGGAGACGGACGAGCGGTTTGACGTCATCATCATCGACATCTCGGAGCCGGTGCAAGAGGGCCCAGCCTATCTCCTCTTTACTCGGGAATTTTATCAGATTGTACACCGATGTCTAACAGATCATGGGATCATCGCGTTGCAAGCGGGCGCGGTCAGTATCTCCAACTTGGCCTGCTTCACCGCCATACACCAAACCTTGCAAACGGTATTTCCCGTCGTAGCCCCTTATTGGGCGAACATCCCGAGCTTTGCGCTTCCCTGGGGTTTTTCCATAGCCTCTAAAGGATCCGATCCGCGAACGTTCGAACCAAGCGCCGTTGATCGCCTCATTGCCGACCGGATCGGTCCAGATCTGCGGTATTACGATGGCCTGACGCATCAGATGTCTTTTCTCCTGCCGAAGTACGTACGCCGATACCTCGAAGAGGAGAAGCGGATTATTGAAGACAACGCCCCTCTCTTCACCTTCCAGTGAAAACCAGGGTATAGGATGTAACCCTGCCTGTCTGATGGTTCCAGAACGACAATATAGAACGCCACTCTTCGATGCGATGGTCAACCTTGCTGAAAGCCGTAAGGTCTCTTTCCACACCCCCGGGCACAAGAGCGGGAAGGGGATCTCGACCCGCTTCCGAAAGTTCGTCGGCCCAAAAATCTTTACGATCGACCTGACGACACTTGATGAGGTCGATTGTCTGCAGCGGCCGGTTGGCGTCATTAAGGAGGCCCAGGAGTTGGCGGCCGAGGCGTACGGGGCCGATCATTCCTTCTTTTTGATCAACGGGACGACCGGCGGCAATCATGCGATGATCCTGTCCGCCGCCAATCCCGGTGACGAGATCCTGATCGCGAGAAACGCGCACAAATCGATTCTGACCGGGATCATCTTGAGCGGCGCGATCCCGCGATTCTTCCCACCGTCCTTTGACCGTGAGCTTGGCATTCTGCTCAACGTAACGGTCGACGGAGTCGGACGCGCCATCGCGCAGTATCCGAATGCCAAGATCCTCTCGTTGACCAGCCCCAACTACTACGGCGTAACGGCCGACCTGCGCGCGATCGTCGCCATGGCCAAGCGTCGAGAGATCCTGGTGCTGGTAGATGAGGCCCACGGTCCCCACCTCCACTTTCACCGGAAGTTGCCCGTATCGGCGCTCGATGCCGGAGTCGATCTGTGTGTGCAGTCCACGCATAAGATCCTGGGAGGGATGACGCAATCCTCCATGTTGCATCTGAAGGGTTCGGATATCGATCACCCCAGGGTGGTGAAGCTGCTGCTGCTCATGCAGAGCACCAGCCCGTCCTATATTCTTATGGCTTCGCTGGATCTCGCCAGAATGCAGATGGCGACCGAAGGGGAGAAGCTCTTGAGCAAAGCGATCGATCTGGCGAACGACGCACGGGACCGGATCAATCGGATTCCCGGCTTATCGTGCTTGGGCGAGACCGATCTGCGCAGCCGTGATTTCTTCCTGGATGTGACGAAACTTACGATCTGCGTCAAAGAGCTTGGTCTCAGCGGCTTTGAGGTCTCGGCCATCCTGAACGCCGACTTCGGCATCCAGGTGGAGATGGCCGACCTGTTCAATATTCTGGTGATTGTCAGCATCGGCGACCGAAGGGACGACCTGGATCGACTGGTAGCGGCGCTCGGTAGTGTCGCGGGACGCCGCGCCCATTCACAAAATCGGCGAGCCTTCCCGTGTCTGCTTCCGCCTCAGGGGCAGCAGTTCCATCTGTCGCCGCGGGATGCCTTCTTTGCGCCATCGGAGTACCTGCCGCTTTCGAAGGCGGAAGGGCGCACCAGCGCCGACATTGTCACCATCTACCCTCCGGGCGTGCCTGTCCTTGTTCCCGGCGAAGAGGTGGGAGCTTCGGCCATCGACTATCTGCTGTCGCTTGCCTCCTACGGCGCGCGGATTGACGGCGTTCTGGAGTTGGACGAACCTCAGATTCGTGTCCTGCGCGATTGAGCCCGCGATTGTAAACTTTTCCGTTGCTTTTTCACCACCTTTCCCGTATATTTTGCCGTCCGATTGTTCCTACGGTAACTTCATCTATATGGAATTAGAGGCCAGCAGGGCATCATGAAGAAAAACATACTATGGAAGGTCCTCTCCCTGTTGCTGGTGACGGTGATAGCCGGCTACTATCTGTTTCCGACGCTGTCCGGTCGGTCGTCGCTCCCTTCGCTGTTGCCGCCGCTACTGCCGCGGGCTGAGCGACTCAATCTGGGACTCGACCTGCAGGGGGGGATGCATCTGGTTCTGGAAGTCGCGACCGAGAAGGCAATAGAAAATACTGTCGATCGGCTGGTTGCTGAAATACGTCGCGAAGCCGAAAAGGACAATATCCCCGTTGCGCGGATCACGCGCGAGGGGATCGACCGGATCAGGATTACGCTGCAGGCGAAGGAGGGCCTGGAAGGCGTGCGCCGCATCCTGAAAAACTACGCCAATCTGCAACAGTCCGGCGGCGCCGATTCGACCGAACTCGTCTTGAGTCTCGCCTCCGGTGAAGCCAAGCGGATACAGGAGTCCGCCGTCCGCCAAAGTCTGGAAACGATCCGGAATCGTATCGACCAGTTCGGTGTCGCCGAGCCACACATCGTCCAGGAGGGAGACCGTCAGATTGTCGTTCAGCTTCCCGGTATCAAGGAGCCGCAGCGGGCGATTAATCTGATCGGCAAGACCGCCCTTCTGGAGTTTAAACTGGTGGCAGAGGATGCCAATGTTGCCGAGGCGATGGCCGGAAAGCTTCCGGAGGGCGACCAGCTCCTCTATCTGCGCAGCACGGACCAGCAGGAAAAGGCGGGCAAGCTGCCGCTTGTTGTGCAGAAGCGGGCGGTCTTGACCGGCGATCTGCTCACCTCGGCCCAGGTGCAGATCGACAGCCAAACCAACCAGCCGGTGGTTTCGATTGAGTTTGATCGGGAAGGCACGAGACTCTTCGGTGAGGTGACCGCGGCGAATGTGGGCCGACGTCTGGCCATTGTCCTGGACGACACCATCTACTCGGCCCCGGTCATCAGAGAGAAGATTCCGGGCGGCAAGGCCCAGATCTCGGGGAGTTTTAACGTGGAGGAGGCGAGGGACCTGGCGATCGTCCTGCGGGCCGGCGCATTGCCTGCGCCTGTCAATATCGTCTCGAATTTGACGGTTGGCCCCTCGTTGGGCCTGGACTCCATCGAAAAAGGTGTGCGGGCTGCAATTCTGGGTGGTGTGCTTGTTATTCTGTTTATGGCCGTCTACTACAAGTTGTCCGGCGTTATTGCCAACTTCGCGCTGGTGTTGAACCTTATCTGGCTGGTGGGGGCATTGGCCAGTCTCAGGGCTACGTTGACGTTACCGGGTATCGCCGGCATCATTCTGGGAATCGGGATGGCGGTGGATTCGAACGTCCTGATTTTAGAGCGGATTCGAGAGGAGCTCCGGCTGGGAAAGCCGGTTCGATCGGCGATTGATGGGGGCTACGATAAAGCGTTTCTGACCATTATCGACGCCCACGTCACGACGCTGATTACCGCATTTGCGTTGTTCCTGTTCGGGACGGGACCGGTGAAGGGATTCGCGGTGACGCTGAGCCTCGGGGTAATCTTTAATCTGATAACGGCCTTGGCGGGGACCAGGGTCGTCTACGATTGGATGACTCGCCGGTGGAATCTGAAAACCTTAAGCATCTAAAGCAGGGTATGGGGTATAGGGTAAGAAAAATAGCCGGTGAGTCCGAACCCTAAACCTTACACCCTAACCCCTAAACCCCGGAGTTGCGCGTGATTGAAATACTCGGCAAGACACGGGTCGATTTTGTTGCCTGGCGGAGGATTGCGTTTGCGATTTCATCAATTCTCTGCCTCCTTGGGATTGTCTCGATTATTCAGATCGGGCGTGGCGCCGCGAATCTCGGGATTGATTTTGCCGGCGGCACCTCGGTGCAGCTCAAGTTTAGTAGGCCGGTCGATCTCGGCCA
>PQAQ01000247.1 GCA_003105305.1 Candidatus Methylomirabilota bacterium | reverse complement strand
AGAAAGGGCAGCCGGAAGATGTAAAAACCGATGTCCGCGTGGAAGATCGGATCGTCAATACCAAAGGGTTGCGCGTTCGCAAAGCGGATATATTGTTCCCATGCGCCGGAAGTTCGGAAGGCCGACAGCACTCCAAGCGCGAGAACGACGGGGATTAACAGCGGGCGGAAGTACGGCTCGATCACCAGCCGGCTGGGGAGGCCAAACCGGTCCTCGACCTCGAGGAGGACATCGGTGGTCGTCAATCGACTGGCCAGGTACAGGTTGATGTACAACAGGCCCGCAAAGGTCAGGCCGAATGCGACGGCCAGCGCCAGTTGCGTTGTCAGGATCGTCAGGAAGACCTTGGTGAGCTTGACCTCCTGGAACCAGAGCCAGTCAGTGTAGAGTGGAACTGTCTGGCTTCCAACCACAAAGATAACCAGTGCGAGCAGCAGAAGCGCGATCTGCCGACCTTTGAGGTCTCCCCCGGTGTCACGATGTTGCGCCATCATTGCCTCCGTCCGGAGGATGGTTTACACGAGTTGGAGGGATTGCCCCGTCTCAGTCAGGGCGGTCAGCGCCGCATCCAGATCGGCTTGGCTGTGCAGGGCGGTTACGGTCAGGCGGATGCGTTCCGTCCCGCGCGGGACGGACGGGTAACGGATCCCCTGGGCAAAGATACCCCGGCACAACAGCTCCTGGCAGAAACGCATGGTTCGCTCAGGCTCTCCTACCACCAGCGGGATGATCTGGGTTCCGTTCGGGTTCACGTCAAATCCGATTTCGCGAAGCCTCACCCTCATATACCTGGTGTTGTTCCAGAGGCGCTCCCGCCGCTCAGGCTCCTGCTCTACAATGGTGAGCGCCTCGATCGCGGTGGCTACGACTACCGGCGGCAGCGCGCACGTAAAAATGAATGGCCTGGCCCGATTGGTCAGATACTCGATGACGGTGCGATGTCCGACGACATAGGCGCCAAAACCGCCCATCGCCTTGGCGAGGCTTCCGGTCTCGATATCGATCCGACCCAGAACCCCCGTCGCCTCGGCGGTCCCGCGCCCGTTCTCGCCAAGTACGCCGATGCTATGAGAATCGTCCACCATGGTCAGGCAATCGTAGCGTTCCGCCAGTCCAACGATCTCTTTCAGTGGCGCCACGTCGCCGTCCATGCTGTACAGGCCATCGATCACAATGAGCCGCCGTCTGGCGGACTGCTCCTGTTTCAACAGTCGCGCGAGGGCGACAAGGTCGTTGTGTGGGAAGATTCGGACCCGGGCCCGGGACAACCGACAGCCATCAACGATGCTGGCATGATTGAGCGTGTCGCTGAATATGACATCGGATGAGTCCATCAGGGCGGAGATGACACCCAGGTTGGCCTGATATCCGGTGCTGAACAGGAGGGCGGCCTCGGCCTGCTTGAAGCGGGCAAGCCGTTCTTCCAATTGCGGATAGAGATCGTGGTTACCCGAGATCAAACGGGCTGCAGCGACGCCGCAGCCGTACCGCAGGGTGGCCTGACAGGCGGCCTCCTTCAGTCGCGGGTGACCGGCCAGGCCAAGATAGTCGCTTCCGGCGAAGTGAATGGCCTCTCTGCCGTCTACGGAAATCCGTGGCCCTTGCGGACCATCGACCTGTCTGAGCCATCTGTACAGTCCCTCGGCCTTCAGGTCGTCCAGTTCCCGCTGAAGCGACTGGATCATAGTCACGCGTAGATGTGGAACGTCACGGGCAGCCGGCACGCTCCTCTTCTTTGCAGCGATCATTATCCGGTCATTATAAAGCAGGCGTGACAGGCGGGCAATCGAAACCGTCGGCAGAGGGTCTGCGGCTACCGATCCCGGTAGGCGTGCGTGACGTACTCTTGGAGCATCCGATGTGTATTGAAGAATGAGGCGTTCAGTGCGATGGTAAATCGCATCAACTCCGTCCAGTGGACGGGATCGCCGTAATAGAGCGGCAGGATCGTCTCTTCCAGCGTGGAGTAGAGCTCTTCCGCGTCCTTATCGTCGCGTCTCTCGAAGCTCGTTCCGTTGTCTCGTGAGCCGATCGCCCAGCCCGTCACTCCTTGCAGAGGCACTTCCAGCCACCAGCCGTCGAGCACACTGAGACTGGGCACGCCGTTGTGGGCCGCCTTCATCCCGCTGGTCCCGGATGCCTCATACGGCGGCTGCGGTGTATTGAGCCACAAATCTGCGCCTGAGGTGAGCAGCAGCCCCAGATCCATATTGTAGTTCGGGAGGTAGGCAACCTTGACTTCGGGCGCCAGTTCCTTTGCCCAACGGAAGATTTTTTGGATCAGCGCCTTGCCCTCTTCGTCCCTGGGATGGGCTTTGCCGGAAAAGATCACCTGTAACGGACCGCGCCGCGCGGATATCTGCCTCAGCCGCTCCAAATTGTAAAACAGAAGATCCGGGCGCTTGTACGCGGTCGCCCTTCGCGCAAAACCTATGGTGAAGGTGTGAAGATCGAAGACGGCGTTGGCTGTTCTATTGACCTCGGTAATGAGCGACCGTTTGGCCTCATCATGAGCCTGCTGAATAGCATCGAGGGGAATGCCCAGGGCGTAACGCAGGAGAAAATTGTCCTCTCGCCAAGCCGGGGTATATCGGTCGTAGAGGGCGCGGAACGGGGCCGCCGTCCAGGTCGGGGAGTGCACGCCGTTGGTGATGGAGCCGATGGCGTGGTCGGGAAACATGGTACGTGACACTTCCCTGTGTCGCTTGGTCACCCCGTTCACGTAGTCGCTCAAATGCAGTCCCACATGTGTCATATTGAGTGAGCCGTTGCAACAACTGAGCGCGTGCAACGCCTCCCATTGATCCGCGCTCAACACACGTTGGGCCAGGTCGAGGGGGAACTGATCATGACCCGCAGGCAGCGGCGTGTGGGTCGTAAAGACGCAGAGGTGTTTTACGAGATTGATGGCATCCTCCCGCCGCTGCAGCATCTGTTTGAACTGCTCGGCAAACAACTCGAGGGCAAGGAGAGCGGCATGACCTTCGTTCATATGGAACCTGACAATTCGCGTGTACCCCATCGCCCGCAGCATGCGCACCCCGCCTACTCCGAGAATGACCTCCTGACACAGACGATACCGTTGGTCGCCGCCATACAGGTTGTCGGTGAGTGTGCGGTCATAGGGATCGTTGCAGGGGAGATCGGTATCTAACAGCAACACCGGGACGACGGTGCCTGACGCCCCGGTGATCAGGTATTGCCATGCGCGTACGGTGACCGGCCGTCCCTCAACCTCCACCTGGCAGGTACTCTCCGTAAGGTGAAGGTATTGTTCGATGGACCAAGTCGCCGGCTCCTCGTATTGGCGTCCATCGTCGTCGAGCCGCTGGGAAAAGTAGCCCTTTCGATGCAGTAGCGTGACGCCGACCATGGACAGCCCTAAGTCGGCGGCGCTGCGCAGCATATCACCCGCCAGGACACCAAGCCCTCCGCTATAGGTGGGCAAAGGGCTCTCGAGTGCGACCTCCATAGAGAAGTAGGCGACTGTTTGCGGTGCGGGCCTGTCAACCTTCATAGATCTGTTTGTCCTCCTTGCCGCCGATTCACGGGGCGATGCGGGTGTGGCGTCGCCGGTCGTTTATGCGCATTACAGGTAGAACCTACGATTTCTTCGATGTGAGGTCAAGCAATTTTGTCGGTCTTTCGACAGGATTGCTCGCGCAATGACGACGATAGGCGGTCCCGACCTGTAACGCGATTGACAATTGCTTGCGAAACGAGTAAGTATGTAAGCGCTCACTTGCTATTGTCGTGGGGTTCGTCTCGCATCACATCGTTGAGGAGAAGGATGAAAGAACGACTGAGCGCTGAAGAGCGTCGCCGGCAGATCGTCGAGGCGGCGGTGGAGCTATTCTCACGGAAAGGATTTCGAGGCACCAGGACACGCGAGATCGCCGAGGCTGCCGGTATCAGCGAGGCGATGATCTTCAAGCATTTTGCGACCAAACGCGAGCTGTACTCCGCAATTATCGAGGCGAAATCCGCGACCGATGAGTTGCTGGCAAGCGCGGCGATCGCCGCTAGGCAACACGACGATGCCGGGGTCCTTCGCGCGGTCGGGCTGAAGATGATCGAGCAGACGGAGGCCGACCCGAGCCTGATGCGGCTGCTGCTGTTCAGCGCCCTTGAAGGACACGAACTGTCCGATATCTTTTTCGAATCCCGAGTCAAAACACTGCACCAGTTTCTCAGTAGTTACATTCGAAAAAGGATTAAGGACAAGCGGTTCCGCGCGATCGATGCGTTGGTCGCCGCGCGGGGGTTCATCGGCATGGTTGTCCATTATCTCTTAATCCATGAGCTGTTCGGGATCAAGCGCCCCCTTCACTCCTCTTCGGAGGAGGTGGTGGAGCTGTTTGCAGCGATCTTTTTGAAAGGGATCGAGCGATGAGACGCGATCGTCTGTTCTGGGGGTTGGGGATATCATTGTTCGTGTTGCCGGCTCTGTTGGGATGTTCGAGGGATCAGGCTGCCAATAGCGCGCCTACGCCGAAGGAGCAGAGCATTGCGATCACCGTGAGCCCCGTCGAGGCTCGGGATCTTGAGCGGCGCGTGGAGGCCGTTGGAACGCTTGAAGCGGACGAAGAGGTGATGATCTACGCCCAGGTGTCGGGCCAGGTGGAGCGTATCATGGTAGACTTGGGAGACCGGGTCAAGGCGGGACAGCCGCTGCTACAGATTAATCAGGCAGACTTTGTGTTACAGACTCAGAAGGCCGACGCGATCCTTCAGCAAACACGGACGAGGTTGGGCGCGCTGGACGGCAGAGATATCTTGCCTGCGGAACAACAGCCGATCGTCCGTCAGGCCAGGGCTAACTATAGTGACGCCGCGCTGTGGCATGAGCGGATGCGGAACCTGTATAAGGAGGGGGCCGTGTCGCGTAACGACGTGGATACGGCGATGGCGAAACGAGATGCCTTGAAAGCGGCGCTGGACAGCGCCCAGGACCAGGTACGGGCGCTTCGGGATCAGCTTCGCGAGCAACAGGCGGCGTTGGATCTGGCCCGTCGGAATCTTCAGTACACGGTGGTGCGAGCGCCCATCGATGGGTCCATTAAGGAGCGGGATGTGTCCGTCGGCCAATACATCGCGGGCGGCAGCATGCAGAATACGAAACTGATGATCGTCGTCCGTCACGATCCCTTGAAGTTAAAGGCGTCGGTGCCGGAGCGGTTCCAGGGGCAGATTCGTCCCGGCCAGGAGGTCAAGGTTCAGGTTGAGGCCTTTCCCGGCCGCGACTTCAACGGATCGATCGCGCGAGTAGGTCCCGCGGTCTTTACCGACACCCGGACGTTTCCGATCGAAGCCAGGGTGCCAAACCGTGAAGGGGTGCTGAAGCCTGGCTCCTTCGGCAAGGCGCGGCTGCAGATCCGGGTGGATCACGGGGTTCCCTTTGTTCCGGAGGAGGCGGTCTACTACTTTGTGGGGATCACCAAGGCATTCGTGGTGAAAGACGGCGTCGTCGAGGAGCGACAGATTGCGGTCGGCGAGCGCCAGGATGGATTAGTTGAGATTGTTGAGGGACTGACGCCCGGGGAGCGGGTAGCGACATCGCGCCTGAGTCAACTGTCCGGCGGCGCGTCGGTCCAGGTGGTTGCAAAGTAATGATCAGATAGGTGGGTGGACGGCAGGTGACTCCGCTTAATCTCGCCGTACGTCCGTGTACGGCTCAAATCGGCGCCGGCAGGCTGCGCTGTCCGTGCTCCGCCCGCCGTCGACGACACGTCGTCACCCACCGTCTACCCAAGATTGTGAACTATGAACGGTAAGCCATGTCACTGATTGATATCTGCGTCCGACGGCCGGTTTTCGCCACCATGCTCATCGTCTCGCTTGTGGTTATGGGACTGGCATCGTTTCGAGAGCTTGGGCTGGATGTCTTCCCCAAGGTCGATATGCCTACCGTGACGATCACGACGAGGCTTGAAGGCGCGAGCCCTGAGGAGATCGAGAGCAACATCACCAAGCGGATTGAAGAGGCGGTCAACACGATCAATGGGATTGATGAGTTGCGGTCGACCACTATCGAAGGGCAGTCCCAGGTCTTCGTGACGTTTGTCCTCGAGCGCAAGATCGATGAGGCCGCCAACGATGTTCGGGAAAAGGTCGGCACGGTGGTCTCCTCGTTTCCGCAGGGGACGGAGGCGCCGGCCATCGAGAAGTTCGATCCCGATTCCGCCCCGATTATGGCGATTGTCGTTTCCGGCAAGCGCGCTGCTCGAGAGATCACCGAGTTGGCCGACAAACAGATCAAACGGCAGCTTGAGGCCGTCAAAGATATCGGGGCGGTCACCCTGGTGGGCGACCGGAAGCGGGAGATTCAACTTATCGTAGACCCCAACCGCCTGGAGGCCTACAACCTGTCGATTCAACAGATCAAGGCGGCGGTCCAGCGCCAGAACGTCGAGGTCCCCGGGGGCAACATTACCTGGCAAACGCGGGAGCAGGGGCTCCGGACGCTGGGTCGAATCGAACGAGCGTCCGATTTCAGCGACCTGATCGTGGCCGATTATAAGGGCGCCCCTGTCCGGATTCGGGATATCGGCTCCGCGCTGGACGGAGAAGAGGAGCCTCGAACCCTGTCGCGACTCGACGGTCGCAACGCCGTCTCTCTCCTGATCCAGAAGCAGTCCGGTACCAACACGGTCGCCGTGGTCGACCGGGTGAAGACCAAGCTTCAAGAGATCGCGCGAACCTTGCCGCCCGACGTTCAGTTCCAGGTTGTGCGGGATACCTCGCGATTCATCAAGCGGTCGATCTCGGAGGTCGAGGAGCATCTGTTGTTGGGCGGACTGCTGGCCAGCCTCATCGTCGCCTTCTTCATCGGACGTCTGACGCGGCGGGAGCAGGCTGCCCTGGGCGGGCTGTTGGCGATCCTGGCTCTGGCGTTCTTCTACGGCGACCCGGAGCTATTACTGACGGTAGTCGTCGGATCGATTGCCGTGACTCTGGCTCTCTTTGTCTTCGTCCCGCGCCTTCGACCTGCGTTTATCGCCGCGATCTCGATCCCCGCCTCAATCATTGCTACCTTTACCATCATGCGCATCGCCGGCTTTACCCTGAACAATCTCACGATGCTGGGCCTTTCGCTGTCCACCGGGATTGTCATTGACGATGCGATCATCGTGTTGGAGAACATCTTCCGTCATATGGAAGAGGAGCGACGTTCGCCTATGGAGGCGGCGGTGAGCGGCGCAAAAGAGATCGTACTGGCGGTGATGGCGACTACCCTCTCATTGGTCGTGATCTTCGTACCAGTGGCGTTCATGGGGGGGATTGTGGGGCGGTTCTGGAACAGTTTTGGACTGACGGCCACCTTTGCGATCCTGGTCTCGCTGCTCGTGGCGTTTACCCTGACGCCGATGTTGTCCGCTCGGATGCTGAAGCCCGTGGTTGGCTCAGCCGAACCAACCGAAGAAGAGACCGGCGACAGCCATGGAGTGGATCGTCGGCCCGATCAGGGCTCGAAGACGACACACCTCTACGCTGTGTTGGAGCGTTACTACGATCGGCTGCTGATCTGGTGTCTGAACCACCGGATTGCGGTTCTGCTGCTGGCCGGCGCGCTCTTATGCTCAACGGTCCTGATCGGCAGGATGATGAAGCCCGATTTCGTCGTTGACGATGATATGAGCGAATTCGAGGTCACGGTGGAGACGCCGCCGGGCTCTTCACTCGACCGGAGCGACGGGATCCTCCGTCGGCTGGAGACGGATCTGCGGACCATTCCCGAGGTAGAGCATCTGTTCACCACCATTGGAGTCCGCGGGAAGGATCGGGCGAACATCACCGACGCCTCAATCTATGTGGGGTTGACCCACCTGAGACAGCGGAGACGCTCGCAGCAGGCGATCATGCAGGAGGTCCGCCGGATGTGTGCGGCCTACCCGGACCTGAGAATCAGCGTCCAACAGATCAACCTGATCTCAGGGGGAGGTTTCAAGCAGACCCCGTTCAACCTGGTGCTCCGCGGTCCGGAGCTGCAACAGCTCGATCACTACGCTCAACTCCTCATCAGGCGCCTGACTGCGATCCCAGGCTTTGTGGACGTGGATACCGGCCAGGCTCAGCGGCGGCCAGAGGTCCAGGTTCGGATCGATCGGCAGAAGGCGTCGGATCTTGGGATCAGGGCAGAGGATATTGCGCTGACGCTCCGGACTATGGTCGGCGGGGAGAAGGTCGGATTCTACCGGGAAGGCGGTGAGCAGTACGACGTCCGCCTGCGGCTGAAGGACGACTATCGCAAGGACGCCTCCGTCGTTTCGGAATTAACGGTGCCGGCCGCCACCGGTCGCCTGGTCAAGCTGAATAATATTGTGGCGCTCAACTCCGGACGGGCGCCGGCCCAGATCGACCGCTATGCTCAAGAGCGGCAGATCACGGTTCAGGCCAACCTCTACCAGATGGCGCTCGGGGAGGCGACCGCCCAGGCCGATACCGCCGTCAACGCGGTCGGGATGCCTCCCGGCTACTCGACCGCGTATCTTGGCCGCGGCAAGTTGATGGCTGAGGCGTTCTACTACTTTGCGATTGCCTTTGTCCTCTCCATCACCTTTATCTACATGGTCCTCGCAGCTCAGTTCGAGAGTTTCATCCACCCGATCACGATCATGGTCTCGATGTTCCTGTCGATTCCCTTCGGTCTTGTCAGCCTTTTGGTTGCAGGCCAGACCCTGAATATCTACGCCGTCATGGGGTTGTTCCTCCTGATGGGGGTGGTCAAGAAGAATGCGATCCTGCAGGTAGATTTTACGAACGTGCTGCGGACCAGGGGTATGCCCCGCTACGAGGCGCAACTGGAGGCGGACCGGGCGCGGTTTCGACCGATCCTGATGACGACGCTGGCCATCATCGCCGGGATGCTGCCGGTCGCCTTAGGCAAAGGCGACGGCGCCGCCACCAGGGCGTCGCTTGCAACGGCAGTGGTCGGCGGACAGACCCTGTGCCTGTTGATCACGCTGCTGGTGACACCGGTCATTTACTCCTACTTCGACGATCTCCGCGGCCTTCGGGTCATCTCACGACTGTACGAGTTTCGGCTGTGGACGTGGTGGCGGGCGAAGCCCGCCCCTGGCCTTTCGGAGGTCGCGGACGGCAAAGACAGGGTGTAGGAGCAGATTGGCTTTTCCGGCCTTTACCCTAGACCCTACACCCTATACCCTGTTTTATGAGGGGCGCGGATGGAGCTGACGCGACGACAGGAGATCATGGCTATGCTTCGGGTCGGCGAGTGGACGCTGGATGAGTTGGCGAAAAACTTTGTGGTCTCCAGGAAGACCATCATTGACGATCTGGAGCACATCGCCCTTTCTGTGGCGCGGCCCTCCAGGCTGCTCATCCACCCCCCAACCTGCGATCATTGCGGCTATCGTTTCAAGGATCGGGCGAGGTTCGGTGATCCGTCTCGCTGCCCACGATGCAAGAACGAACATCTGGGTCCACAACGATTTCAGATCGTCTGATGGTGCGGCCACTGTAACGACGAATTCAATGGGCCTCGTGCGGAGGCCAAGCGAAGGGAGACCAACGCCGTGTCCACGCTTCCGTCGAAAGCGCTTGAAACCTTTCCCAATCCTGAACCGAAGCGCGATTATGAGATTCAGATGACTTGTCCCGAGTTCACCTGCCTCTGTCCGAAGACCGGGCAGCCTGATTTCGCCACTCTTACGCTCACCTATGTCCCGGATCAATCGTGCATCGAGTTGAAGTCGCTGAAACTCTACCTCTGGTCCTTCAGAAATGAGGGTCACTTTCACGAGGCTGTAACCAACCGGATCATGGACGACCTCGTCACCGCGTGCCAACCTCGCTTTATGAAGGTCATCGCCGACTTTTACGTTCGCGGCGGCATCCACACGATTATTACAGTGACGCATCAGGACGATACCCGCTCCTGACCTTTTGCGTCGTCCGCAACAGCTCATCCGCCTGCCGACAAGCCGCTCGAACTCGCCGCCTCCCGAAGGAGGGCACCGACAGCGGGCATCGCATTCCCTGCGCTGATCCGGTCAATATTTCAGATCAAGCCACGATTCTCAACCGTATACGACAATTCACAAATATTTGACATCGTAGGTATGAACGCTCTATTGTTTATTCCCTTCTCATTACAGGTGACGACGCTGAGAAGAGGATGCCGGTTGCTCCCGTAATCAGGATTGAGCAGAACATCCGTTGAATCTAACAGGGTTCATTCCCTGCGGCGTGCCGCGAGGTGGTTCATTTCTGGTGCTGAGGGCGGTGTCACAACGAGACGCTGCGCGGCCATTGGAGGTGAGGATGACCGGGTATAGACGAATACCGCAGGCGCGAGTGAGGCCGTGGACCGAGCCCCGGATTCAGCGTATGGTCGGCGCCGTCCGGACCGTGGCGATGACGACAGTCCTGATTATCGCTTGGGCTCCCATCGTTGCTGAGGCCGCGGCTCACGCGCCGGATCTGACGGAACTCACACTTGAACAGTTGATGACCGTCGAGATTACGTCCGCCTCCAAAAAGGAAGAGCCGCTGTGGGACAGCGCGGCGGCGGTCTTCGTCATCACTGGAGAGGACATACGCCGCGCGGGGATGAAGAGCATCCCCGAGGCGCTGCGTCTGGCGCCCGGGGTCCAGGTGGCGCAGTTCGGCGCAAACCGATGGGCCATCTCGGCGCGCGGCTTCAACGCGACCTTCTCCAACAAACTGCTGGTCCTCATCGATGGGCGGACCGTCTATACGCCGCTGTTCGCCGGGGTGTTCTGGGACGCGCAGGATACGCTCCTCGAAGATATTGAGCGAATTGAGGTCATCCGCGGGCCCGGCGGAACCCTTTGGGGCGCCAATGCGGTCAATGGCGTGATCAACATCATTACCAAACAGGCAAAGGCGACCCAGGGGGGGTACGTCGAGGTCGGCGGGGGTACTGAGGAGCGGGGGTTCGTGGGGACGCGCTACGGTGGACGGATAGGGAGCGATCTCTTCTACCGTGGCTACTTCAAGTATGCGAATCACGATAATCTGGTGACCGCCACCGGCCATGAGGGGATTGATGACTGGCGGACCTATCGGGGGGGCTTCCGACTCGACTGGGAGCCGTCCACCCGCGATACCGTGACAGTCCAGGGCGACCTGTACAAGGGCGATTTCGGCCAGACGCTGCCGATTCCCTCGCTACTTCCCCCGTTTTCGGCAACTCGAGAAAGTCGGGACGACTTCGCGGGCGGTAATGTGCTGAGCCGCTGGCGACATCGGATGGCCGATCGACGAGAGACCAGCGTCCAGTTTTACTATGACCGGACTCATCGGGACGAACTCCTGTTTCATGAGACGAGGGATACCGTCGATCTCGAGTTTCAGCACCGCTTTCCTCTCGGGGCGCGTCACGATCTCATCTGGGGCGTCGACACGCGCGTGACGATCGATGCCCTGAATAAGATAAACAGTCCCACGCTGGTTTTCGAACCCCGCCGCAGGACTGATCACCTGGTGAGCGGATTTATTCAGGACCAGATCGCTCTGATCCGTGACCGGCTCATGCTGACCCTTGGGTCAAAGTTCGAGCACAACTCCTTCTCCGGCTTCGAGGCCCAGCCGAATGCGCGACTGGTCTACTCGCCGAACGCGTGGAATCGGATCTGGACGGCCGTCTCGCGGGCGGTCAGGACACCTGCCAGATTTGAGCGGGATGTTCGAAACAACACGGCGGCGTTTCCCGGCTCTACTGGAGCGATCGACACGACGATGCTCGTCCAAACGTCGGGTAACTCCGACTTCACCTCTGAGGAGCTGCTCGCGTTTGAGCTGGGCTACCGGGTACAGCCGGCGCGTTGGCTGTCGGTCGACCTGGCCGGCTTCTACACCATCTATGACAACCTGAGGACGGCCGAACCGGGGACACCCATTCCCGCCCTGAGCGCGACTCCCCCGCACATCGTGCTGCCATTTCGGCTCGACAATCGGATGTCCGGGAACACGTATGGCGTAGAGATCGCCAGCACCTGGCGGCCGTTCAGCGCCTGGCATCTGCACCTCAACTACTCCTATCTCAAGATTGACCTGCATCCCGATCGGACCAGCGTCGAACCGACAGCCGATGAGCGACGTTCGCCCCGCCATCAGGTACAGGCACGCTCCCTTGTGGACCTGCCTTGGCACCTCCAGTTGGACACGTCGATCTTCTTCGTTGATCGATTGCCGAAACTGGTCCCGTCTGTCCCCAGCTATGTGCGACTTGATCTCCGCTTGGGCTGGCGGCCGACTCAGTCCTTCGATCTGAGTCTGGTCGGCCAGAATCTTCTGGATAATCGCCATCCGGAGTGGGGCAGCATCTTCGGGGTGCCGGTCAGGCCGCTGGAGGTTCAGCGCAGCGCCTACGCGCAGGCCTCCTGGCGGTTCTGACGTTGATCGGACGGCGTATTTATATATGTGTGATTGTACTCTGTCTTCTGTCGATAACAGGCGGCACCGACGGGCTACATCCTCATGGTGCCGACGCCCAGTCGCCGCCCCTGGAATATCAGGTCAAGGCGGCGTTTCTGTATCAGTTCTCCAAATTTGTCGAGTGGCCGCCGCAAGCTTTCCAGAATAACCAATACACCATCTGCATTGGAGTGGTCGACGGTGGTCCTATGGTGAGCGCGCTTCAATCGATTGAGGGTAAGGAGACGAAGGGCCGTCGAGTGGCAGTCAAACGGTTTAAGACACCGGAGGAATTAGCGTTCTGCCATATCCTGTATGTCAGCCCCGCAATGGAAAGCCGCCTGGCGGCAATTCTGGAGCGGTTGAAGGGGACCAGCACGTTGACGGTCAGCGATATCAGGGGATTTGCGCGGCGCGGCGGGATGATCAACCTCATTACGGTCGAGGACAAGATCCAGTTCGAGATCAACGTGGAGACCGCCGAGAAGGCGAACCTGCAGATCAGCTCGCATCTGCTCAGGTTGGCGCGAATCGTATCGGGGGAATAATAACATGAGTCTGTTCCGGGACGTCCCGATCCAAAAAAAACTGAGACGCATCACGATGCTGACCACCAGCGTTGCGCTTGTGCTGACCGGCGCAGCGTTCATTCTCTACGAGGCGGTGACCTACCGCTCGGCCATGACCCGTGAGCTGATGAGCTTGACCGACGTCATCGGGGCGAACAGCTCAGCCGCGCTCGCGTTCAACGATCCGCGGGCCGCAGAAGAGACGCTTGCTGCGCTGCGGCAGGACTCTCGGATTCTGTCGGCGGCCATCTACACAAAACAGGGGACCATCTTTGCCGCGTACTGCCCACGACATCAAGAGGGCGACGCGATTCCGGTCGCACCGGGAGCGGACGGCAGTCGATTGGAGCGTGGCCGCTTCATCGTATTTCAGCAGATCGTCCTCGACCGGGAGAGAATCGGGACGCTGTACATTCAGGCGGACACGCGAGAGGTGTATACTCGGCTGCAGGTCGGTGCGCTGATCGTTCTTGGTGTGTTGCTCACCTCTTCCCTGGTCGCGTTAATTCTGGCTTCACGGCTTGAGGCTGTGATCTCCGAGCCGATTATCAGTCTTGCGCATAGTGTGGCAAGGGTCTCAGAGACACAAGACTATTCAGTCCGAGTTGCCGGATCTCATCAGGATGAATTGGGCCAATTGATTACCGGATTCAACGAGATGCTGACACAGATTCAACGGCGGGATACGGCCCTGCAGGAGGCGCGGGATCACCTTGAGATCACAGTCGAGCAGCGCACGCGGCAACTGCAGTCGGCACTCGAACAGGCTGAGGAGGCCTCTCGGCACAAGTCATTATTCCTCTCCAATATGTCTCACGAACTCCGAACACCGCTGAACTCAGTCATCGGCTTTGCCTGGCTGCTTCAAGACGCGAGCATCGGCTCCTTAAACGAGATGCAGATGCGGTTCACTCGGAATATTATTACAAGCGGACAGCACCTCCTCTCACTGATCACTGATCTTCTTGACCTGACGAAGGTTGAGGCGGGTAAGGTCCAACTTCAACTCCAACCGTTCCCGCTCCGGGACGCCATCGAAGCGGCCGTGTACGCTGTCCGTCCGCAAGCCGAGCAGAAGCGGCAGTCGCTCGAACTGTCGATGGATCGCGATCTCCCGATCATTAAGGCCGACCCTACGCGCTTCAAGCAGATCCTCTATAATCTGCTGTCGAATGCCGTCAAGTTTACGCCGACAGAGGGGCGGATTACCGTTGCCGCGCGGTGTGTTCCTGGTGCCGGATACCAGGAAGCGGGAGGCAGTCTCCAGGAGGCAGGAAGCAATAGGTCGGGGGGTGGACCCCACACCCCACACCCTGGCGACTTCATAGAGATCGCCGTGTCCGACACCGGGATCGGGATCAGGTCCGACGATCTTTCCAAGCTCTTCCGGACATTTACACAGCTCGAGCCCGCCCTGACGAAACAGTTTCAAGGTGCGGGACTGGGTCTTGCGCTGACGAAGCAACTTGTTGAATTGCATGGGGGATCGATCTGGGCGGCGTCAGAGGGAGAAGGCCATGGGAGCACCTTTACCGTCCGGTTGCCGCTCTACTCCCAAGCGTGTGTAGAAAGGGACGAGTAACGTGGCGCGAGAAAAGATTCTTGTCGTAGAGGATAACCCAATGAATCGCGAGTTGGTGACGATCACGCTGACGGCGGCCGGATATCGTGTGCTTGAGGCGGAGGACGGGTTTGGCCTTCCGGATCTGGTGAAGGCCGAGCGCCCGGCCCTCATCATCATGGACCTACAGCTTCCGCAGATCGATGGGTTTACCCTTACGCGAGAACTGAAGGGCGATACCGAGACGCGGGCCATCCCTATCCTGGTGACGAGCGCATTCAGCAGGCGGGAAGACCGGATGCAGGCTGTGGAGGCCGGTTGTGACGACTTCCTCCCCAAGCCCCTCGATATGCCCATTTTTCTTCAGACCGTCGCTCGACTTGTATCGCGGGTTGTGAGTTGATCGGCAGGACCGGGCGGCTGAGGCTCTTTCCGCATTGATTTCTTCGCGCTATCGGCCCTATAATATCAGCGTTTTTCAGGGTACGCTCGCCCGTTGGGGTCGGCACTGGAACACGACCCTTCGGCAGCCGACGCGGCTGAGTAGGTCAGTCCGGTATCCGCAGTAGAGTCATATGGATGAGAATCGTGCAAAGGGAGGGACACACTAATGCCGAGCTACGATTTCAGGTGTGTAGAGTGTCGTAAGAAATTCTCGCTGACCATGGGAATCAAGGAACGGGCAACTAAGCGGCTGAAGTGCCCAAAATGTGGAGCCGGAAAACCGGAAGCGGTCTTCACAACCTTTTTTGCGAAGACCTCCCGTAAGAGCTAAGGTGAGAGACGAGGTCGAGAGCGGGCATGGTGCCGTATCGGGTGCACCGTGATGCTGAACCGCGCCGTCGGTCGAACGATGAAATGGCTTTGCTTGTGCATCTCCATTGCCGGCGCCAGCCTGGGACCTGGAGTTGAGGCATGGGCGATCAGTGAGCCCAGGCCGGCAACCGATGACCCTGCTCAGCTCGATTTTCTCACCCGCCATTGGCAAGTACCTATCCCACCTCAAGGCGAGCCGCCGGCGAACTTCTCCTCAGTCGAGGCATCACTCGATCCGGACGTGTGCGGTGGCTGTCACCGAGCGCAGTATGAGGACTGGATCAGGAGTCTACATAGCCAAAGCATGGGGCCGGGGGTGAGAGGTCAGACCATGGAGTCGATCCATGATAACCCCAAGATAGCGCTTCTGTGTTACAGTTGTCATGCCCCTCTCACCGAACAGCAGGAACAGGCTAGAAAGAAGGAGGTCGCATCCTCTCGAGTGAAGAAGAGGCAACGAGGCGGCCGATCGTTGTCGATTACCGCACCTGATGGGGAGGAGGCTGCGCCGAGGTTGAGGACCAATCGCGCGTTTTCAGCCGCACTCCAGTACAAGGGTGTGACGTGCGCAGGATGCCATGTGCGCGGACACCAGCGTTTCGGACCGCCGAAGCGGAGCGGCTCAATCGACAATTCGGCGCCCGCACAGCAATTGCCGCATGGTGGCGCCATCAGGACGGCTGCGTTCGAACGCGCCGAGTTCTGCAAAGGCTGCCACCAGTTCAAGTCGGACGGCTATACCCTGAACGGGAAGCTGCTCGAAAATACCTACAATGAATGGAAGGAGGGGCCTTCCGCGCGAGAAGGGAAGAGCTGTCAGAGCTGCCATATGCCGGACCGACGGCATCTGTGGAGGGGCATCCATGACCCCGACATGGTCAAACAGGGCGTCACTGTCCGTCTTTCGCTGGAGAAGGTGCGCTATCAGGTCGGCGAGCAGCTTCGTGCGGAGATCACGCTGGCCAATGTCGGCGTGGGACATTATGCCCCGACCTATGTGACGCCAAAGATCATCGTCCGGTTTGAGTTGGTGGATGCGGACGGAAAGTTGGTGGAGAACAGCGCGCATGAGGAGCGGATCGGGCGGGAGGTGACGCTCGACCTGACGCGCGAGTTATTTGATACCCGAATTGCGCCCGGCGAAAGCCGAACGGTGCGCTATGTCAGGGGTGTCGATCAAGCGGGACTTACGCTGCGCGCGTCCGTCGTCGTTGTGCCGGACGATTTCTACATTCAGTTTTATGAGGCGACGGCGCCTAAAACTAAAACGAAGGAGGCCAAGGCCCTGCTTGAGCAGGCCATGCGTGAGGGGCGAGCGCGATCCTTTCCCCTCTTTACGGAAGACGTGACGGTGTCCTGACGATGTGGATCGTTGATAGCTGTTGGTTTGAGTTAGGCGGTGGAGGCGTGCGGTGAAGGTCCTGTTTGTGCATCCAAGTTGTCTGATGTACTCTGAACTGTTCCTCCGGCTGGAGCCGCTCGGATTGGAGAGGGTGGCGCAGGCCGCCCGGTTGGCCGGTCACGAGGTCAGGCTTGTTGACCTTCAGGTGTTCAATCGCCAGGACTATCTGCGAGAACTCCAAGACTTTCACCCTCAGACGGTAGGCTTTTCGCTCAGCTTTTTAGCGAATGTCCCTGAGGTGCTGGATCTGGCAAAAGAGACCAAGCGCCTGCTGCCTGACTGCTTCATCTTTGTTGGAGGCCACAGCGCGTCCTTTGTTCCGCAAGAGCTGCTCGGGCATGCGCAGGGCGCGATCGACTGCATTGTGCGCGGAGAAGGGGAGCCGATCGTCCCGCTGTTGCTGGAAGCGATCTCGGATGGAGGGATCGAAACGTTGCCCGGGGTCGTGACGGCTTCCGCGGTGGGCCCTCCGCCGATGATGCTGCACGACCTGGATCGCACGCTGCCGGCCCGGGACCTGGCCCGCCGACGCCATAAATATTTCATCGGGGTCCTGGACCCTTGCGCGTCGATTGAGTTTACTCGCGGCTGTCCCTGGGATTGCTCATTTTGCAGCGCATGGACCTTTTACGGTCGAAGCTACCGAAAGGTCTCTCCGGAGGTGATCGTGGAAGATCTCGCCAGGATGCAGGAGCCCAATGCCTTTATCGTAGATGACGTGGCCTTTATCCATCCGGAAGACGGGATGGCGATCGGTCGCGAGATCGAGCGTCGGGGGATCCGCAAGCAGTATTACCTGGAGACCCGGTGCGATGTGTTGCTGCGTAATCAAGAGGTCTTCGCCTACTGGAAGCGTCTCGGACTCCGATATATGTTCCTCGGTCTGGAGGCGCTCGACGAGGAGGGTCTGAAGGCGATCAGGAAGCGGGTCACGCCCAGCGACAACTTTAAGGCCCTGGAGGTGGCGCGGACCATGGGATTCACCGTCGCCCTCAACATCATCGCCGATTCTGGATGGGATGAGGAGCGGTTCCGGGTCATTCGCGAGTGGGCCGCCGGCGTCCCGGAGATCGTCCATCTGACGGTTAACACGCCGTATCCCGGGACCGAGACCTGGCTGACCGAATCGAGACGGCTGACCTCGCTCGACTACCGCCTCTTCGACGTTCAGCACGCGGTACTGCCCACCACGCTGCCGCTTAAACGGTTCTATGAGGAGCTGGTCCAGACCCAGGCGGTCTTGAATCGTAAACACCTGGGTTGGGCGGCGGTACGAGGGACCTTTGCGACGGCATCCAGGCTGTTGCTTCAGGGTCAGACCAACTTCGTCCGGATGCTCTGGAAGTTTTCGCAGGTCTATAATCCTGATCGGCAGTACGGTGACCATTTTAAGGAGGTGCGATACACCCTGACCCCGCCGCCGGATAAACAGGAGGAGAAGCCGACACCGGTCAAGCTGTTCGTTCACGCGCCGATGGCGGCGGGTCAGCGAGCGGCAGGAGCCGGGGTGGGCGTGGTTCAACAGGCTGAAGAGGAGAAGGTGCAGTGAAAAGGCAAGTTATCGCGTTTGTGGCGGTCGCGGCGCTGGCTGCAGGGCTCGCGTTGGCGTCCGAATTCTACATGAGTCACGATCACTGGTATGCGAAGGAGCCGGAAAAGGATTTCGCCCTCGCGAGGCTTATTGCGGATCTTCGATCGGCAACGCAGCGGTATCAGGATCTGCAGCAGGCCAAAGCGGACGGGTACGTACAGACTTCGGGAAATGTGCCGCTGGAGGGGTATAACTTTCACAAGGCGGCCATTACGCAGTTTGATTATMRCCRCCCGCACACCCTGCTGTATGCGCAGCGGGAGGGACGCTGGCAACTGGTCGGCCTGAAGTATACAGCTTCCGGGACTCGTCCTAGCGAGAGCCCATTCCAGGGCATCGAGTGGGAACGGAGCCTGGCGATCTGTCGATATGCGGACTGGCAGGAGTATCGATCGCCCACCCGCGAAGGCTGCCCGCAGGTCCACCCCGAAACACAGGCCGCCTTTACCGCTTGGCAGCCGGATACGTGGGCGATCCATCTCTGGATCTGGTATCCGAATCCGTACGGGCTGTTCGCGAGCATGAACCCTCTCCTGGCGCCGTTCGATGATCACACGATTCCGCCGGACGAAGCGGGAAGCTGGGAGACCTGGAAGGCGCATACGGAGTT
>PQAQ01000246.1 GCA_003105305.1 Candidatus Methylomirabilota bacterium | reverse complement strand
TTGAAGACGGTGTCGCTGCCGTAGCAGCGCCACGACCTGCTCCTCGGCCTCCTTCATCAGCATTGGGCCGCGAGCCTGAACCATGATGGTCCCCACCGACCGGGCATTGGCCTGGCTCACACCCAACACCTTCTTCTTGGCCGTGGAGAGCGGAATCATCACGACATCATCCTGATCCTGCCCCCAGGCCGATTGGCCCTTGGGAGCCAGGACTCCCAGGACAGTAAACGGTACCTTCTTGATACGGATGATCTGTCCGATTACGTCGGCACCGCCGAACAGGTTCGCTGCCACAGTCTGGCCGATCAGCGCAACCTTCGTGGATCCGTCCACATCCCGCCAGGTAAACGGGCGGCCGGACTCCACCATGAAGTCTCGAATCTGCAGGTACTCCGGGGTTGTCCCCTGGACGACTGTGGACCAGTTGTTGTTGCCGAAGACAACCTGGGCAGTTCCGCGGCTGCTGGGGGCCACGAGCGCGACCGCGGGGCACTCGCTGGCAATGGCCTTGGCATCATCCTCCGACAACGTCAGGACCGATCCTGCCCCGACGCGGATCCCGCCACTCGTCATACTTCCCGACATGACGATGATAACATTACTGCCGATACTTCGGATCTGTTCCTGGATCTGGGCAGTTGCCCCGGAACCGACAGCCATCATCGCGATCACGGCGGCCACCCCGATGATAATCCCCAGCATTGTGAGGATCGAGCGGAGCCTATTGACCTTGAGCGCGCTCAGGGCAATCGTCACATTGATCAGGAGATTCATAGGCTGCCTATGCCCCTCCCTCAGCCGAAGTCTGCTGCAACTCGTCCGTTGCTATTCTCGACTGCTGGATCGGATCATCCTTCAGTAACCGGCCATCCTTGAACGAGAGCACGCGCTTCGCGTAGGCGGCAACATCTGGCTCGTGGGTGACGAGAATCACGGTAATGCCCCCCTCACGGTTCAATCGCTGGAAGATTGCCATGATCTCGATACTGGTCCGGGAGTCGAGGTTGCCGGTCGGCTCATCGGCCAGGATGATCTGCGGATCGTTGACGAGCGCGCGCGCGATCGCCACCCGCTGCTGCTGGCCGCCGGACAGTTGACTGGGGTGGTGATCCTCGCGGCCGGCCAGTCCGACCGCATGCAGTGCCTTGAGCGCCTTGGTCCGACGGTCGCGGGCTGCGGTACCGTTATAGAGGAGCGGCAGCTCTACGTTCGCGACGGCGCTCGTCCTCGACAGCAGGTTGAACGACTGAAAGACGAAACCGATCTTCTTGTTTCGAATGTCGGCCAACTCATCTCGACTGAGCTGACCGACGCTGACGTCGTCAAGACGGTAGCTGCCGGATGTCGGCTTGTCCAGGCATCCCAGGATGTTCATCAGGGTGGACTTGCCGGACCCTGAAGCGCCCATGATCGCGACAAACTCCCCTCGTTCAATGTGAAAAGTGACTCCCCTCAGCGCCTGGACGGTCACGTCTCCGAGCCGGTAGTGCTTGACCAGATCTTCGATCTCGATGAGCGCTGCCATACCCCTTAGAATCTCGGCCCACGCTGGCCGAACGGCTGCGCCGGTCCGCCCGAGGCATCCTTGGACGCAGCCCCGATGATGACCTCGTCCGTCTCTTTCAGATTGCCCTCGATCAGCTCACTGACGCTTCCATCCGTGATGCCCAACTTCACCGATACCGGCCGAGGCTGTTTGTCCTGTTCCAACACCCAAATGGTCTGACTGCTGCCTCCCTTCGCTCCGACACGAACTCCTGGCGCGCCTTCCCCTGTACCCGATCCTGACGCGGACGCGCGAACCGTCCCCTCCTTACGTGCTGATTGGCCTTTGAGGTCCGGAGGCCGAAAGCGCATGGCGGCATTCGGCACCTTGAGGACGCCCTCGCGTTTGTCTACCAGAATCTTGACATTCGCGGTCATTCCTGGAAAGAGCTTGAGATCAGGATTGGATACCGCAATCACGGCATCATAGGTAATGACGTTCTGGATGTTGATGGCGGCCTGCCGTATCTGCACGACCTTTCCTTTGAAGATCTCACTCGGGAAGGCGTCAACGGTGAAGGTGGCGTCCTGTCCCACGTGCACCCGTCCGATATCGGCTTCATCCACGTTGGTGTCTACCTGCATCTTGGTCAGGTCCTGCGCAATCAGAAACAGGGTCGGCGCCTGGAGTGAGGCCGCAACCGTCTGTCCGACATCAACATTCCGCGAAACGACGGTTCCGTCCACCGGCGCCCGGATATAGGTATGATCGAGGTCGATCTGCGCTTGCTTTAGGGCCGCCTCGTTCTGCTTCACCTGCGCTTCCGCTGACGCGAGTTGGGCGACAGCGACCTCGTGCTGGGCCTGGGCGGCGCGAAGGGTATAGCCTGCAGCCTGATCCTGGGCCTTCGCAGCCTCGAGGGCCGCGACGTTGGAATCGTAGGTGGCCTTCGCCGAATCGCGCTCCTCAGCCGAGATGCCGCCTTCCTTGAAAAGATCGATCCGACTCTTGAGCTTGATCTGAGCATCCAGGACGGCGACCTTGGCCTTGGCTGCGTTCGCCTTCGCGGCTTCCAGGGACGCCCTGGCATTGGCGATGTCGGCCTCGGTTTTCTGGATCATCGCCCGGGCGTTGAGGACAGCCGCTCGAGCATTTTCCAGATTGCCCTTGGCCTGGTTCACCTTGGCCTCAAAGATCTCCGGATCGATCCTGGCCACCAGTTGCCCTTTCTTGACCTTCGTATTGAAATCGGCATACAGCTCCTTGATATTTCCGGAGACCTGGCTGCCGACCTGAACGGTGACGACGGCGTTGGGGTTGCCGGTTGCCGAAATGGTCGCTTCGATGTCTCCCCGCTCCACCCTGGCGGTCCGGTACTCAATCCGGTGCTGTCCGCCGAAAAAGGCCCAACCGCCCAGGCCTGCCAGGACCGTCAGGCCGACAATGACGAGCAATATCTTTGTTTTTGGTATCTTCATCAATCTCACAGTTCGAGGTGATTCGCTTCCAGGATCGTGCCCTTCTGGAGCTCGAGATTGGCCAGATCCTGGTTGTATGTCGTAATCGCCTGGATCTCGGCGGCCTGCGCTGTTGCCAGGTCGCGTTGGAACGACAGGACATTGAAGGTCGTGGTGACCCCGGCCTCGAGCCGCTTCTGCTCGATCCGGAGCTGCTCCTCTGCTAGCACCCGCGCAGCCCGTGTGGCCTCCACGCGGCGCACATCGGTCTCGATCCGTCGGACCGCTTCCCGGACCTGTGTGATGATCTGGCGTTTGAGATTCAGCAGACTCGTCTCCGCCTGATCGTGACTAAGCCGTGACTGGATGAACGCCGACCTGGCAGAGCGGTTGCCGAGCGGATAGGTCAGGACCAGAGCGGCCGACCACTGGGTAAAGTCGCCAGAGGTCATCCGATCCAGGTCGCCGCCGGCGCTGCCGTTCAGGCCGTTCAGACCGACGTTGCCCTGCAACTGGAGGCTGGGCAGCAACTGGTTCCTGGCAACCCGTAAATTGAGATCGCTGTTTTGCAGCGTCAGCTTGGCTGCCGCGTAATCGGGTCGTTTTTGCAGCGCCTCCTGAATGCTGGCATCTGTATTGGCCTGTACCACGTCAAACGGCGGCGCGTCGGTTGGAATAATTGTTCTGGCCCATATCCGCTCGCCGTCCGGGAAGTTGATGATGAGCGTCAGTTGATCCTCGGCGTCCTTGATCGCCTTCTCGGCCAAGATCACATTCTGTACCTGAGCGGCGGCCTGGGCCTCCGCCTGTGTGACCTCGACCGGCGCGGCGACCCCGGCCCGCACCCTCGCCGTGTTGAGATCCTCCAGCTCCCGGGCCAGACGCAGCGAGCGCCGCTGGACCTCCAGGTTCTCGATGGCGAACACCAGATTCCAGTAGGCGGCGTGCACATTGGTGATGACCTGATTGGCCTGTTGACGGAACTGTGTGACGGAAATCGTCTGGTTATTTCTGGCGATTTTGATCGGCGCCGTGTTGACATCCATGCCGAAGTTCCGCAGGAGATCCTGGGTGATGCTGAGGTTGAGAAAAGTCTTGTAAGATGGATTGATCGACGCGAAACTGGAGTTCGTCTTCAGTCGGTTGTTGGTCATACTTAACGTGTAATTCGCGCCGAACGGCAGCCTCTGCACGATGGAGGAGTTGACATCCCGGTTTTCTGTTGTGTTAACCGTTGCGCCTGCCAGATGTGTCGCCGTTGGTGAGACGGTCCGGTTTGCATCGAGCGTGATGGAGAAGGCCGGGTCAAAGACCGATTTGGCGATCGTGATGCCTTCGGCATTAATCTTCGGGTTGTAGCCGGCAATCGTAATATCCAGATTGTTCTTTAGCGCCAACACAACGGCCTCGCGGAGCGCGAGGCGGAGTTCGCCGACATCGGCGGACTCGCCAGACGCAGGTTGGTTCTGAGGCGCCGTCGGATCGACCGGCCGCATCACGTCGTCAGACAGGCCGACGCGACCCGGTGCAAGGGTGGGGGGCGGCTCGTCCTCAGCTTGTGCCGCCACAGCGCTGAGACTAGCCACCAGCGTCATCGACAGAATCCACAACGATCCCTTTCTCAGGAAGATCGCCATCCTTCCTCCTTTCCGGGCATGTTTCTCCATCCCACCTTCTGTAATGGACAGTTCTCTTGTTCCGCCCTCGCCTACTTGTGCTCCGGCGTCCGCGACTGAGAGACGGCCGCCTCCTCCACTCGACGCTCCTCGTCCCACCGCTTGAGAAACGCATCGAAGCGCGGCTGCTGGTCGGTGGTTAAGATTTCTCGAATCCGCTGGCGCGAACGGGTTCTCACCTCTTCGAACTGCGGCTGAAGACGCCTGCGCAGCGCCAGAAACTCCTCACGCGTCTCATTTAGCGCCGCATTCAGCGCGCCCATCTGGTCCGGTCGGAGCCGTATCGCCTCCGTCAGTTCTCTGGTGTAACGCTCCCGATTGAATTGACCGGTCCAGATCGGCTGGCGTATCCGATCGATCCGGGATTGGTACGCCGATAATACGAGGGCGCCCGCCGCCGTTCCCAGCAGGAAGACAACGAAAAAGGCAAATCCGACCTTCACGCGTGTCGCCATTCGCTAATCACCTCGGACTTTCGTCTTCGCACGGGGCGCCCCGTACGTCGCAACGCGTACCGTGCGCCAGCACAAATGCCAGCATCTGGTCCCGACTGGGCCGCCCGATCGCTCCCGGCAGGTTCACTTCCTCCAGAGAAAAAGCATGCAGATCCGTCTCCCCTTCCGCCTGAACCGGGGGCGATGGCCGCGATCCTCCCGTAGAAAGCGTTATCACGGCAAGCAATACTACCCCTACGGCCAGCGCCGGGATTAATTGCTTGGCCAATCCCCATGCCTGGAGGATAGCGTCCATCTGACCGATCTCAGTGTCTGCCAATCTCGCGTGTAACCGAGGGTAGAAGTGTGGTCCGGGTGTGATCTCGTTGCGCAAGGCGCCCAGCAACACCGAGGAGAGCCTGGCGGCCCGCATCGCTTCACCGCATCGGCGGCAGCTTTTCAGATGACTCGCCAGTTCGCCATGGTCCGTAGAGTAACGGTCCTCTCCTCCCTCCCGCTTCAGCAGTTGCTCGATCTCGCGACACGTCATCTGTTCCTCCCTTCACGCTGCGCCGTTTCTTCTTCCTGTCGGATCAGGCGCCGGAGTCCCGCCTGCATGGCCCGACGCGCCCGCCACAGACGGACCTTCGCCGCGGCACGGGTACAACCGAGGGCGTCGGCGATCTCCGCGATCTCGAGTCCATGAACCTCCCGCAATGTAATCACCAGCCTGTCCTTGGGCGTAAGGCCCGCCAGTATCCGCTCCGCGAGATCCCTGGCCGCCACCCGGTCTCCATGCTGATTGTCGATGGCCGGATACCCGTGCTCGGCCAGAGAGCGCATCACATCACGCTCGGACTCGCCCAGGTCGGTAAAGGTGACTTCGGCGTGCCGGCGGATCTTCCGGAGGTAATCGTAACAGGTGTTGACCGTGATCCGCCGAAGCCATGGCGCGAACGGCGCCCCTGGTCGAAACTGCCGGAGAGCCAGATACGCCTTTAGAAACACATCCTGAGCCAGATCTTCTACGTCCTGCTTGCGTCGAACAAAGCTGCCGATGACGGTAAAGACATGCCGGTCGTGTATCCTGAGCAGGGTCTCGAAGGCTTGCTGATCGCCTTCCTGTGCCTGCCGGATCAGGACACCCTCCCGCACTGCGGTCTCTTGCCATCTCTCTGCAGGTGTCTGGTCTTTTTTGCCGCCCATTTTAAATACGTCTGGAGAGGCTGTTTGGTTACGTCTATGTGCCGATCGATTATTGTCGCACGCTTTGCTCGAGAAGCAGATGAGAAAGGAGACCGGTTGGCCCCGAGGCCGAGCACATGATCACCACGGGGTCCCGGAGACGCGGTCTGTTGGAGATTAGAGGCGTTGGGCGAGACCCTCCCGCTCAATACGGTGCGGCCTATAGGTTATGTTGGTGTCGCCGCAGGACCTCGGGGTGGGTAGGAGCTTGCCGGGGTTGCATCGTGAATCGCTGTCGAAGGCCGCCCGGACCCTCCGCATCGCCTCGAGATCATCAGGACTGTACATGAGCGGCACACAGTCGATCTTCTCTATCCCGACGCCGTGTTCACCCGTGATGCTGCCGCCGACTGACAGACAGAGTCGCATAATCTCCGCCCCGGCCGCCAACGCCCGCTGCAATTCACCCTCTCTGCGCGAGTCAAAACAGATCAGGGGATGGAGGTTGCCGTCACCGGCGTGGAAGACGTTTGCAATCACGCACGCATGTCGTTTCGCAATCGCCTCGATCTCCCTGAGCACCCGGGGGAGCGTGGTCCGCGGGACGACGCCATCCTGCAGGTAAAAGTCGTGGGTGATACGGCCCACGGCCGCGACCGCACCCTTGCGCCCTCTCCAGAGCAGGGCTCGCTCCAGCTCATCCCCGGCGATCCGAAGGTCCAGGGCGTCGTGGCGGACACAAATCTGTTTGATCTGATTGGCCTGGGCCTCGATTTCCGCCGCGGGCCCATCCAGTTCGATCAGCAGCACCGCGTCCGCGTCTTTTGGGTAGCCGATGCGCAACCACGCTTCAAGCGCCCCGATGATGTGTCGATCCATCATCTCCAGCGCCGCAGGGATAATGCCGGCGGCAACGATGTCCGACACCGCTTCGCTGGCCGCATTGATCGCGCGGAAGGAGGCCAGTAAGGTTTTTACGGCCTCCGCGCGAGGCAGGAGCCGAACGATGACTTTTGTCGCGATCCCTAAGGTGCCTTCCGAGCCGGTAAAGATGCCGGTGAGATCGTAGCCCGGACGGTCCTGAGTCTTGCCCCCAAACCGCACGATCTCTCCCGAGGCCAGCACGACCTCAAGTCCGAGAATATGTGTCGTTGTCGTCCCGTACTTCAGGCAGTGAGGGCCTCCGGCGTTTTCCGCCACATTGCCGCCGATACTGGAGGCGGCCTGGCTTGCCGGATTCGGGGCAAAGTAGTGACCGTCATCCTGAACGGCCTGAGTCAGGGCGATATTGACCAGGCCAGGTTCCACCATGGCGCGCTGATTCGCCAGATCGATCTCCAGTATCCGATTCATGCGATTCAGGCCGATGATTACCCCGCCCCGAGCGGCAACGGCGCCGCCCGACAGCCCGGTGCCCGCTCCACGCGGCACAATTGGGAGTCGTTCCCTGCCACAGAGCTTGACTATCTCAACAACCTGCTCTGTGTTGTCCGGCAGGACCACGACATCGGGTCGGGCCTTCTCCAGAAAGGTCAACCCGTCACATTCATAGACGGCCAGCTCGTCCGGATCGGAGATGACCCACGTGCGGCCGACGAGGGCCGCCAGCTCTCGCACGATACGACTTTTATCCATTGTCGGCTATATTCCTCCAACAAAACGACCCGGGTTGAGGAGGCCTTTGGGGTCGAACTGCCGCTTGAGAGTCCACATCAGAGGTAGGGCGTTACCGACCGGACCCCACACATCGGTGGCGGTCTTGATCGCCGGCGGCGCCGACAGGATCACCAGGCTTCCGCCACGGTCTGTGATCCAGCCTCGAAGGTCTGTGATCCCCTTGGCGATGGAGAGCGGATCGCTGGCCGCCGGACTCTGCGCATCCGTCCAATGCAGCCGGATGATCCCGCACCCGGCCTCTGCGATAGCGGCGGATTCCAGACCGAGACGTCCGACGAGCGCGTCAGTATGGCGAATCGTATCGACAACCTGTGTCGGCAGGACGCTTGCTTTTAGCGTCGTCCAGGACAGACGATCGTCACTCGTTGATGGAAAATCGCAGATCGTCTTCCAGAGAATGGTCTGCGCGCTGCCCTCTACGAGGCATCCTGCCGACGCCCCCTCCCGCCGGCAGAGCGTCCCGATAGCCGCGATCTGGGTCTCTACCGCCTCTGGCACACCTCCCACGGACAGCGCCGCCGCGACAGCTCCGGCCGGAACGTCGCAGCCGGCCTGTCTGCAGGCGGATTGCGCCGCAATGGTCGAGAGCAGTTCAACCCTGGTACAGACAATGGTGGAATGGAGGATCTGAGTCAACGCGCGAGCAGCCGCGTCGCCGGTTGGGAATGCCGCAATCCATGTCCGCTCTACGTCCGGTAACGGATAGAGCCTAAACGTCGCTTCAACAATGATTCCGAGCGTTCCCAGCGAGCCGATGTAGAGTTTGTTCATATCGTACCCGCTGACGTTCTTGACGACCTTCGCGCCGCCCTTCGTGATTGCGCCGTCGGCATGAACGATGCGAATCCCGATGACCAGGTCGCGAGCGGTCCCATACCGGTGCCGCCACGGGCCGCTCGAATGTGTGGCAAGGATGCCGCCGATGGTCCTTCGCTCGCAGCCTGCCGGATCGAAGGGGAGAAACTGGCCGCTGCGGCAAAGCGCCGCCTGAACCTCCCGAAGCAGAATCCCAGCCTGGAAGGTTGCCGTCAGATCGCCCGGTTCGTGGTCGATAATCCGGTTCAGCCGCGTGAGCCCAACAACCAGATCGACCCGCGCCGGGATGCCCCCAAGGCCGATCGTCGTGCCGCTTCCCCACGGGATGACCGACAACTCTTCGGACGACGCGAACCGCATTACCTCGGCGAGTTCCTGCGCATCTCCAGGGAAGGCGACTGCTTTTGGAACGTGATCGTCGATAGCATATGAAGCACAGATCTCCGCCGCAAGGACATGGTCGGCTCCCAAGATCCCAGCCAGCGCTCGTGTGAGGCGTTCCGAGTTCACGGTGTGGGGCGCTACAACGTGCCTTCGTCCTGCATCAGGCGGAGTGCAGCCTCAAAGGCTCGGATCGTCTTTTCCAGGTCCTCATCCGAGTGGGCGGCCGAGACCCACCCGTGAAGAAGAGGAAAGTCAACGCCGTTCAGGATCAGCGCACAGCGTAGCCGGTGATACGCATCCTGGTTCGGGTGATCCATCAGGAGACGGTGATCGAGTTGAGAGGCGGGTCGGTCGAGGACAAGGCCGTACCGATGAGGTTGGAGGAAGAGATTCACGATTGACGAGTCACCATAGACGCAGGCGTCTATCCCAAGTTGCGCGATAACTTGATTGATGCCGTCCCGCAGCATCTGTCCGGCGCGATCGGCTCTACTCTGGATTTGGCCGTCGGCCAAAAGCGGGAGCGTCGCCAGGCCCGCTGCCGCTGAGAGCGGGTTCGCGTTGAAAGTTCCGGCATGCCATACCCGCTCTTCCCGATTCCAGGTCTGATCGTCCCTGAATGCCAGTTGGTCCATCAGGAGAGCGCTGCCGACGACTGCCCCGCCAGGCAGACCTCCGGCCAGGATCTTAGCCAGCGTCGTCAGATCTGCGTAGATCCCGTAGCGCTGCTGGGCGCCACCGGGGGCAAATCGGAAGCCGCTGATCACCTCGTCAAAGATGAGGACGACGCCTCGGGCTCGAGTAAAATTTCGAAGTTGTCTCAGAAAGCTGTGATCGACAGGGATCGTCCCGCAACTGCCGCCTGCCGGCTCCAGGATTACACCGGCGATATCTTCCCGGCCAGCAGCCAGCATTGTGAACGCGTCCCAGTCGTTTGGTGGGCAGACGAGGATGTCGTCCTGGACGCCTCGCGGTACGCCGGCTGACGCCGGTCGATCAAAGGGCGGACGGATTGCAATTGCCGCATAGTCGTGCCAACCGTGAAAATGGCCTTGAAACTTGATGATCTTGTCTCTCCTGGTCGCGGCCCTGGCGAGCCGGATCGCCAGCAGCGTCGCCTCAGTTCCGGAGCCGACAAAGCGGACTCGATCGATCCAGGGCATAAGCTTAAGCACCTGCTCGGCCCACCGAATCTCCAACTCGTGACAGGCACCATAGTGGGTTCCGCGGCCGAGCTGTTCGGTAATCGCGTGTTGGACAGCCGAGGAGTTGTGACCCAGGATGAGCGCCCCGTGTCCCATCCAGTAGTCGATCAACTCGTAGCCGTCGAGGTCCCACTTTCGACAGCCACTGGCCCGATCGACATAGATTGGGAAAGGTTGGAGGTGCCGGATGTCGTGGGTCAGGCCGCCGGCAATAACCGTCGTGGCCTGACGGAACAGTGCCTCCGAACGAGGATGGGTGCGGCGGAACTGTTCGCAGATTGATGCCTTATGTCCCTTCAATGTTCTGCTCTCCTCGGGTCGGTGAATGCAGCGGCTCGTGTGTCGCGCATGGGGTCGCAATATCTTTAATCCCGCCACCCGGAACGCGACATGGAGAACGTACCATGCCCTCCTCGCACTGTCAACGCGGCCCGTTGTGCCGAGACAAGCCGTTACCGGGCTGCCTGATTGTCTGACGACGATCGCATCAGCCACGGTCATACATGTGTGCCTTGTAAATACAGCGGTTGAGTCCACACAAATGATTAGTTTCTCAAGCTCGAAAATGACCTTGACAGTCGTGATAGGGTGGGCTAAAAGAGACGTCTCTTCAACGACTCAATGCCGGTAATCACACATGGAATACGGTTTTCCACAGCAGCCTTGTCTATCGAATCAGTTACTCGCCTGGGGCGATCGTTCCCTTTATGAGGGGGGACAGCTACTTACGCCTTATCCACATCTGTGGATAAGTCTGTGGACAATAGAAACTGCGTCTGGGAGCGATTCCTCGGGAGTTATGCAGAGATGTCATAATAGTTTCACTATGTTGCATGAGGAGGCGTCCTGTGGATAACAACGGTCAAGGCACGATGGCGAACCCGACCAGGCCCCCGGCGAAGGCGGATGACATCTGGAAAGAGGCGTTGGCGACCATTCAGGGTAAGGTCACACGCCAAAGTTTTGAGAACTGGTTCCGCCCGCTGACCCTGGAGTCATTGGAGGGCTCGCGCGTCACTGTTCGGCTCCCGAATCAATTCTTTAAGGAGTGGTTCGAAGACCACCATCTGAGCGTCCTCAAATCGGCATTCGCCGATCTGATGTTTACCGGCGTCGAGGTAGTCCTCCGTGTTGCTGAGTCGACCGGGCATGGAGAGCCGGAAGGGAGGCCGGAGCCGGTCGCCAGACGACCGGTGAAGCGATATCGAAACGAGGTCGCAATCCTCAATCCGAAGTACACCTTCGAGAACTTCGTTGTCGGCAGCTCCAGCCAGTTTGCCCATGCCGGCTGCCTCGCCGTAGCCGAGCAGCTTTCGAAAGCGTACAACCCGCTCTTTATCTACGGCGGTGTCGGTTTGGGGAAGACTCATTTGTTGCACGCCATCGGCCACCTGGTTCTCAAGCGTAACAACCGACTCAAACTGTCCTATGTCTCGTCGGAGAAGTTTACGAACGATCTGATTAATGCCATTCGATTCGATTCTACCGGTGAATTCCGAAATCGCTACCGCAGCCTTGACCTGCTGCTGATCGACGACATCCAGTTTATTGCGGGTAAGGAGCGGACCCAGGAGGAGTTTTTCCATACCTTCAATGAATTGTACGATTCCTCAAAACAGATTGTCATCTCCTCCGACAGCCTGCCGCGAGAGATTCCCACGCTGGAGGAACGGTTGCGCTCCAGGTTTGAGTGGGGTCTGATCGCCGACATCCAGCCACCCGACCTCGAGACGAAGGCTGCGATCATCCGGAAGAAAGCGCAGGCAGAGGGCGTGCGTCTTCCGGATGATGTCTCGCTGTTCATCGCCAAGAACGTCCAATCAAACATTCGAGAGCTGGAAGGCTCGTTGGTTCGCCTTGTCGCCTACGCGTCAATGACGGGTCGAGACATCACGCTGGAACTTGCCCAGGAGACATTGAAGGATCTGAACGCCGAACGGGCCAAGGTCATTACACTGCCCGCCATCCAACAGGCAGTCGCCGACTTCTATCGGGTCAAGGTCGAAGACCTCAAATCCAAGGAAAGAAATTGGGGCGTCGTCCTGCCGCGCCAGGTCGCCATGTATCTCAGCCGCACGCTGACCCCTTCTTCACTGCCGGTGATCGGCGAGGCGTTTGGCGGAAAGGATCATACGACCGTCATCCATTCCTGTGAAAAGATCAAGCAGAAGCTGACGAGCGATGAGGCCTTCCGACGGCAGATCGAATCCCTCTCGCAAGCGATTACCACTTAGGACGCTCAGGCGATAGCTAACAGCTCACAACGGCCTATTCCCGCCCCTAAACAGGGAGAAAACAGCGATCAAATCATCGGATACTGTCTCCTTCGCTTGCGGAGGGGTGGATGACGTTTTGAGAATGGGCTTATCGCTCTCCTTGATCCTGGTCAGGGATTTCTCCGCCATTCAAGGATTTACTCGTCTTGGTCCATAACTTATCATAATTGAGTGTATGTTGTAGATAAGTCGTACCGCTCTGTCTGTAAACCGTTGCCGACGCGGGGTTAGCTGTCACTCATGCGCATACAGGAGGAACGAAACGAATCAGGGTCGTGGATCCAACAAGGGTAACCCAGGAGAAAGGAGATCGATCATGCTATGGTGCAAGCAGCAACAGACCGCATTCCCGTTCTTCCGAAGCGCCACCGGGTCTCTCATTGTTGGTGCCATTGTGGTGGGGTGTACCGGCGCCCCTCAGGTCACTCATTCCGGCTTCCTCCGAGATTATTCGCTGTTGCGGCCGGATCCGGCCGTTGAGGGGGCAATGACATGGCGGGCGCCGGTCGAGATCCTCAAGCAGTACAAGCAGTTTATTATCGAGCCGGTCGTCGTCCACTTCGCTCCGAATGCCAAAGGCACTGCGATCGATCCTGCAGAGCTCAAAAAGCTTACGGATTACTTCCATGATCAGCTCGCGAAGGCGGTGTCGGAGACCGGACGGTACCAGGTGGTCACGGCGCCTGGACCGGGTGTGGCCCGTGTGCGAATCGCCATCACCGACATCTCCAAGACGGCGCCCTTGGCGAACATCCACCCCGCAACGAAGTTGACCGGCATCGGGCTGGGCGGCGCGGCAATGGAAGGGGAGATGGTTGACTCCGTCTCAGGCGAGCGGCTCGGGGCGGCGGTGGACTCGGAATCGGGGGCACGACTGGGGATAACAGCCGGCCTGCAAACGTATGGGCATGCCAAACAGGTTATAGACAGATGGGCCGCGCGGTTCGTGACGCGCCTGGATGCTCTCCACGGTTATACTAAACGGTGACAACGGACGCCAAGCCGGTTAAGTCCTCTCGCGGTTTAAGTGGTTGCTGCCGCATCCGCGAGTAGCTGAGATTATTGATCCAATTGATCCAATTGTTGGACAACGGTCTTTCTGCTTCCTATGTATATGGATGCCGCTTGGGGGGGGCCGTTGGTAATAAGGCTCGATAAACAGGCCTCAAGGTCAGTGAGGGCGTTGGCGCCAAACCTTCAGGAGGTGAGGTGAGCAGGGGGACGAAGCTACATGTGGCTCTCGGCAATATCTAACTTTGTCGTTGGACCCACAATGCCTGTTGCCTAAACAGCGCCGCTCCCGTATCATCGAAGCCATGTTGACCCTTGTTACGGGCGGGACCGGCTTCGTCGGTGCCGCCGTGGTCCGACTGTTGTTGTCGGACGGCCACACCGTTCGGGCGCTGGCCCGACGCGGCAGCGACCTGCAAAACCTCGACGGCCTCGATATCGACCTCGCCTTCGGCGATCTCCTCGATAAGGAATCACTGCGACGCGCGTGCAAGGGGTGCCGACGGCTCTATCACGTCGGGGCCCACTACTCGCT
>PQAQ01000245.1:5483-9451 GCA_003105305.1 Candidatus Methylomirabilota bacterium | reverse complement strand
CAGGTGGAGAAGGCGGAAAAGGACAGTAACGGTGACGGCAAGCCCGATATCCGGATCACGTACTCTCAGGGAAGCCCGATCAAGGCAGACCAGGATCTGAATGGTGATGGGCGGGCCGATCGATTCATCTACTACGAAAAGGGGAAGGCGGTCCGGACCGAGGAATCGTTGAAACGCGATGGGAAGATCACCCTCTGGTCATTTTACGACGCGGCCGGTGTGGTCGTCCGGGACGAAGAAGATGTGAAGGGCGTCGGCCGACCCACCCTCTTTTCCTATTATCAGGATGGAAAGCTCTCCAGGCGCGAGGAGGATACGAAAGGATCGGGCCGGATCGACCGCTGGTCGTATTACGATCAGAACGAACGTCTGATCCGGCGTGAGGCCGATCGGGGGGGAACCGGCCGGCCTGACGTGTGGGCGTACTATGAGAACGGGCAGATCATCAGGCAAGAGGAGGATACGCTGGGTCGTGGGCGGCCGAACGTGACCTACGTCTTCCAGTCGGGCGTCCTTACCCGGCGAGAAGAAGACACACAGGGCTCCGGCCGGCCGGATCTGATCGACTGGTACGAAAACGGCAAGCCAACCAAACGGCAGCAGGATACCAGACGACAGGGAAGGATGGATGTCGTGACCTACTTTCAAGGGAGAACGATTCAACGGCAGGAGGTTGATACCAAATACGAGGGGCGGTACGATTTGACCCGTTTCTTTGAGAAGGAGCGCCTCGCCAGAGAAGAGTACGATACGAACGGGGATGGCCGGTCTGATGTCTGGGTTGCCTACAATGATAAGGGCGAGAAAGTACTGCAGGAAGAGGATACCGACTATATCGGTCGAGCTCAGATTCGCTTTCGTTTCGCAGGGGGGAAGGTTGTGGGCAAGGAGTTGCTCAGAGAGCAGCGAGCGGACAGCCCGCCACGTCCGCTGATACCGAAGAATCCGTAGCGCGCTGCCTCGCAAACGGGCGTATATCCACTGGAAAATTGCTTGACAGGTCCGAGCGAGTAAGCTATTCTCCACCGAATTCAACGGCGTCTCTGGGTGAGTTGATGTCCCGGGGTGCGGGGGATGTGTGCCGCTTCCCCTGGATGTCGCTGTGCTGGCGCCGGTTGCGGTTAAGGGCATGAAGGTCTCTATCTATCGCGTAACGAAAACGAGAACCGGACAAGTTACCCCTCCCTACGGCTGGTACGGACCGGTCTTCCTTTCTCTTGCTGTTATTCTCTGTATCCCACTTATCGCCTCTCAGGCGCGCGCACTGGAACTGGCGTTTGGCCAGGCTGCTGAGGAGGCTGCCGCTAAGCTGACCGCAGCGCTCCCGGCCGTTCACGGGTCTGTCACCGCAGTCGAAAAGGATCGGGTCCTGATTGATCTGGGAGCCAAGCACGTTTACCAAGGGATGGAACTGCAGGTCTATCGGGAGGGCGATGAGGTGAAGCACCCGGTAACCGGCGAGGTCCTGGGTAGGCGTGACAAGAGGATAGGGCTCCTCAGAGTTGTTGAGGTAAAGGAGAGATTTTCGGAGGCGACTGTCGTTTCCAGAGAAGAAGGCGTCGCAATCAGGATTAAAGATTTGATCCGGCTCAGCTCGGATCGGGTCGTCGTCGCCCTTCCCCTCATTGACGTTGGGGGCGTCAAAGACGCGAATGCTCAGGCGTTTACGAAAGATCTGGCTATTACGTTAGCCAAGACCGGCCACTTCATGGTGATCGAAGAACCTCTTCTTCGAGCTGCGTTAACGGGGGAGCAATCCTCGCGCATAGAGTCGTTTAGTGATCCTGTTGCGCTGAAGAAGCTTGTGGAAAAAACGCAGGTCCAGCTTCTCGTGTTGGGTAAACTGAGCCCGAGTCCCCAGGGATTGTTCCTTAATCTGCAGGTTCTGTCGGCCTTGACCGGGGCGCCGCTGACCGTCGCAAGTGTGGAGGTGACGGAACGGGGCCCGATCGTCATTGCGGCTCCTCCCTCCTCGCGTCCATTGAGATCAACGGCAGGTTCCGGCCCCGGACAGACCCCCTCTTTTATTCAGGGTGAGCGCCAGCCTGTATCACCCCAACGGGCCGACGAGCGACGGAAAGGGGCCGGCTCCGAGATCGCCGCCCTCCCCAGGACGCCGGCTGCCGATGAGGGCGTGCGAGAGCGCGGCGCCCCTTCGTTTCTCAGGCGGGGTGAGAAAGTGACGGTGCCTTCCGGTGAGGCAGCGCCTTCAAATGAGATGCGAGAGGCCGTGACGGTCGAGCTGGCTGATCCGTTGCTCGCGCTGGCGGCGGGAGATCTTGATGGAGATCGGCGACCTGAGATTGTCGGGATCACCTCCTCTGAGGTCATTGTCTATCGGTGGCAGAATCAGCGATTGACATCGATTGCCAGGATCGGCAGCCCGCGTTCTGTTCGCCATCTGCATCTCGATGTCGGCGACATTAACGGCCGCGGTCAGGCCCAGATTGTGGTCACCGCCCTGTCAGGCGGTCGAAGCGAACTGCAGTCGTTTGTCCTGGAACTCCAGGGCGGCCGGCTCGTGCGGATCGCCGAGAAGCTGGGCTATTTCCTTCGCGTTGTTGCGGGTCCGGGTATTGAGACGCCGATCCTGGCCGGTCAACGGATGGGCGAGCTGACCGCCTTTGGGGGGCCGATTGTCCGGCTGACATGGAACGGTGGACAGTACATCGAAGGTCAGCCGCTCGCGCTTCCGACCCGGGTGAAGAACCTGTACGAATTTGCCCCGATTAAGGTCGTGGGCGATCAGATATCGGAGGTTGCGATCATCAGCGAGCAGCGGGTCAAGACCTACGGAAGCGAGAACAAGCCGTCCTGGGAGGGTAAAGACGATCTGGGCGAAGTCGATCATCTTGCCTTTATGCACATCCCCACCATGCGAGCGCTTCAGATGCTCCAGGCGACAGAAGGACTCAAGTCGGGATCGGGGACCCAGATTACGCCTGAAGAGCACGCCGCGCAGGAGATCCTTCCCCGGCGCGTCATTGTGGAGGCGTCTGCGTTATGGGGCAACGCCAAGACAGAGCTGCTGACTTTTACAAACCCGAAAAAGGTGGGATTGTTTCGCACTGAGATGTCCTACCCACCGAGTCAGGTTGTGGCGTTTGACCGTCAAAATGGGAGCTTTGTGCGGGGGTGGGAGACGATCCCGGTCGAGGGGCATGTGCGTGACGTTGCTGTGGCGGATCTCAACGGCGCGGGTAGAAAGGACTTGATTGTCCTGTCGGCAGTGAAAGAAAAGGGACTGGTTGCCTATCTGCAGGACGGCTCGCGTGGTATCATCAATGTGTTTTCCTTCATCCGGTAGAGTGTGGTGTTGCGGGGTGTTGATTGATCTTGCCGGTGTTAGAGACACAGGTCAAAGAAAGGAGGGGTGAAAAAGGGCTCGATTCAGCGCGTTGATGAGAAGGCTGGTGAATTGAAGCGGCTGCAGGAAGCTGGAAAAAGGACGCGATGATTTGCTGGGAAGCAACAGGACTGAATTGAGAGGGAGGCACTCAATGAGCGTGAAGCGATGTACGTCATTGATCGGGGGTCTGCTGATCCTGGCTGGAAGCCTTGTCGTGACGGCGCCAATGGCCTCGGCGAACGACGAACTGGTGAAGTTGCAGAAAGACGATGGCCAGTGGGCGCAGCAGGGCAAGAACTACGCGGCGACCCGATACAGCACTCTGAACCAGATAACGCCCGATAACGTCAAAAATCTGAAGGTCGCATGGTCGTTCTCGCTGGGGTCGCTCAACGGCCAGGAAGGAGGCCCGCTGGTTGTGGGCGACACCATGTACGTCCACAGCTCCTACTCGACGGGCAGTTCACACAACATCTATGCGCTTGATCTGTCCAAGGAAGGGGCGCCGATCAAGTGGAAGTACGTGGCCACGCACAATCCGAAGGCGGTTCCGGTCGCCTGCTGTGACCTCGTCCATCGGGGCCTGAATTACGCGGACGGCAAGATCCTGTATCAGACG
>PQAQ01000245.1:0-5430 GCA_003105305.1 Candidatus Methylomirabilota bacterium | reverse complement strand
GATGCCAAGACCGGCAAGGAGGTGTGGAAGACTCGGAATGCCGACCCCTCCAAGGGTCAAACCAATACCGGCGCCGGAATGGTGATTCACGACAAATTCATCGTCGGCGTCGCCGGCGGTGAATTCGGTGTTCGCGGCTGGGTGGCGGCCTACAACATCAAAGACGGCAAGCTGATGTGGAAGGCCTACAGCACGGGGCCCGATGATGAGCTTTTGCTGGCGTCCGACTTCAATGCCGCGAACCCGCATTACGGACGATTTGGCGAGGGGACCAAGAGCTGGCCTGGCGAGCAGTGGAAAGTGGGCGGCGGCACCACCTGGGGTTGGTATTCGTATGATCCTGAGTTGAACCTTCTCTATTACAGCACCGGTAACCCCGGTACCTGGAATCCCGCTCCTCGCAAGGGTGGTGACAACAAGTGGTCGATGACCATCTGGGCTCGCAATCCTGATACCGGGGCAGCCAAGTGGGCCTATCAGATGACCCCGTGGGATAACTGGGACTATGACGGGATCAATGAGTCGGTCCTGACCGATCAGACGATCGGCGGCAAGAAGGTCAAGGCGCTCACCCACTTCGACAGAAACGGCTTCGTCTACACCCTTGACCGCACCAACGGCACGCTCCTGAAGGCCGATGCGTTCGTCTACCTTAACTGGGCAAAGGGGATCGATCTGAAGACAGGGCGTCCGATCGTCAACACCGACAAACTGACAAAGCAGGGTGAAGACACCAAGAATATCTGCCCCTGCGCAATGGGTGGCAAGAACCAGGTGCCTGCGGCCTATTCTCCGAAGACCAACCTCTTCTACGCTTCCGTCAACAATATGTGTATGAACTATGAAGGGGTGCTGGTCCAGTATACGGCGGGGGCCCCGTACGTTGGCGCCAACGTCCTGATGTTTAATGGTCACGAGGGTAAGGACAACTGGTGGGGCGATGTCATTGCCTGGGATCTCAATAAGGGCAAGAGGGTATGGGAAATCAAAGAGCAGCAGCCGCCATGGAGCGGCCCGCTGGCAACCTCCACGAACGTCGTCTTCTACGGCACGATGGACGGCTGGTTTAAGGCGGTCAACGCTCTCGATGGGAAGCTGCTGTGGAAGCATAAGGTCGGTTCCGGAATCATCGGCAACCCGATGACCTTCAAGGGGCCGGACGGTAAGCAGTATGTTGCGGTGTACTCCGGGATCGGCGGATGGTTCGGCGCCACGGTGTCGCTCGATCTTCCACCGGATGATCCGACAGCAGCGTTGGGCGGAGTGAACGCGGCCTACCTGTCCGGTTTGCCGATGGCGTCGAGTAAGGGCGGGATGCTCTACGTCTTCGGGCTCTAAGTCAGTAGGCTCAGGCCGGCGCCGAAGAATCGTGTCTTCGGCGCCGGTTTTTTATGTTAAAATGTTGTTGTGTTTGGTCGTCCGGACCTTGTGTAGCAGGCTTGGTTTGAGGTAAAGGAATTATGTTGAACAGAAGATTTGCCATTCTCAGTGGATTCGTTGCGGTGATGATGCTTCTTCCCTTTCCTGAACGATCCTGGGGAAGTCACACCACACAACTGAAGGTCTGTGGCGATCCCGATAATCTTCCCTTTTCCAATAAGAAATCGGAAGGATTTGAAAACAAGATTGCCGAAGTGATCGCCAGGGAGATGGGGACTGAACTGACCTACTTCTGGTGGCCCCATCAGCGTGGGCTCGTTCGACGGGCGTTGCGACCGGGCCTGTGCGATGTCATGATCTCGATCCCACAGGGGTGGGATCAGGTGCTCTGGACGAAGCCTTATTATCGGTCGGCGTATGTCCTGATCTACCCAAAGAATCGAGGGTTGCAGATCAAATCGCTCGACGATCCAATTTTGAAGCGTCTCAAGATCGGAGTCTATATCAACACCCCACCGGCGGAGGCGCTGGCCAACAGGGATATCAGGGCAAACGTTATCGGCTATAGCCTCTTTGAGGGTCTGCCGACCGAACGCTCGGAGAAGATTATTCGAGACCTCATTGCAGGAAACATCGATGTTGTGTTGGATTGGGGGCCGATGGCCGGCTATGCAGCGAAACAGATGAATGGATCGTCACCCCTTGAGATGGTGCTCCTTGACGGCGGGGAGCCGGGACTCCCCTTTACTTTTGAGTTTTCCATGGGTGTGAAGGAAGGCAACAAGGAACTGAAACGGGAGCTTGAGGAGGCGATCGCGAAGCGGCATGTCGAGATCAGGAAGATCTTAGAGAATTACGGGGTGCCTCTTCTGCCGCTCCTTGCGCATGAGCAGTTTTCAAAAATAGAAGAGAAACCTGGAGAGATCACCTACCACCGTTTCGAACGGGACGATCCCCTTCCCTCGTACTGATACCGAGCGAAAAGGGGCAAACCTCACCTAACGCGAACGAGGATCAGTGACCAATGAGACAGAAAAAGTCGCTCGTTACCACGCTAGTGCTTACTCTTGTGACGTTGGGGTGCGCTCAGGGCTTGACAGCGCAGACTCAGGCAGAGCCGGTAAAGCCGGCCGTATACGCTCAGGCACAGCCTATTGAGCAGCCGAAAGCGCCGGAGAGCCCTGCGCCCGCAGGCCAGCAGAGCCCGAAAAAACTCAATCCGTTCACTGGAAATCCTGACGCGATCAAAGAGGGACGGCAACAGTATCTGCAGGCCGGCTGTCCGGGCTGTCACGGTTCAGGTGGCGGCGGCGCCATGGCCGGCGCAACGCCATTTATCCACCCCAAATGGAAATTCGCGGGTGATGACGACACCCTTTTCAAGGTGATTAAAGGAACCTACCCTGGACAGACCATGCCGGCGGTGTTCGGGGCCAATCTCTCCGATGAGCAGGTCTGGAAGATTATCGCCTGGATCCGGTCGATCTATAAAGGGGACCCGAGCGAGATCGTCTGGTAGGACAGCAAACGGGTGAGCCGCTCGAGAAAGAGATACCATCAGGCATTTCACTGTGTCGCCGGAGTCCGGTGGACGGTCGTGTCGCTGGCTCTTGCGCTCGCCGTCAGCCCTTTTTTCTTCTCCCAGGCCTTTGCTCAGGACGACGTCGGCGTCCCGATGCATCCCAAGGCGGTCCCGTCCAGTATCGTTCGGCAGTCTGGAGAAGGAGAGGGGACGCGATGGATTACGCTGCACTTCACGGTCAATGCACCCTATAGACCTGTCGTCACGTTCTATCGGGATAAGGTGGGCAAAGATGCGCAAATCTCCCGGGTTGACTCCGAAAAACTTTTGAACACCCTTATCCTGGTCGGCAAGGACCCGGCGGATCAGTTGAACATTAATATCAGCAGTGAAGTTGGGGGAAGGATCACGCGGGTTGAGCTATCTCGAAATGTGGCTCATCGATAATGCGACAGGCAATAATGCTTCACTCTGCCGTCTTTGGGTGTGTGGCGTTCACTAATAATGCGTTACAGTTCGATTTTGTAGACGGAAAAGGCTCAAAAAGTTCTTGACATCTTGATGTATTGCCTTTATTGTGCAGTTGTCTTCGTAGCACGCTTTTGTAACGCAATGTCGAGAACCGCGAAAGCTGCTGAATGAGGCTTTCGCGGTTTTTGTTTATGGGGGGCATCGCCTCGAAGTTCAGATGGAAGGGGGTGAAAGTTTGATGCGAGTTACAGGTACTGTGAAGTGGTTCAACGATGCGAAAGGCTACGGGTTTATCGCGCGTGAAGATGGCGACGACGTTTTCGTACATTATTCTGCGATTTCCGGATCCGGCTTCCGGTCGCTCAATGAAGGGCAGGCTGTGGAGTTTGACGTCGTAGATGGGCCGAAGGGGAAGCAGGCTGCCAACGTGACCAGGGCAGCGTAGTCACCTTACGTCTACTGAACCATGCAGCCTCCCGGAGGGATCTCCGGGAGGCTGTTTGCTTTGGCAAGCCCCGCCGCCCCGCCTTTGGCTCAGCGCTTTATGGTGACCGGACCGACCTGGCGAGCGGTGCGACTCAGCAGCCAGATACAGAGGGCCAGTTTGAGCAGATCGATGCCGGTGTAGACCATGTGGAGCGTCCGGAAGCGCGCCAATTCCTGGGTCACCATGGTTCGTGGGATGAAGTCCAGACTTCTGCCGAGCGATAAGAGCAACTGACTGAGCAGCAGCGACACAAGGACGATGACCAAGGTCGTCGCTGCGATAGTCACTCCTGCGCGGTCCAGGGGCCTCAGTCCCAATGACGCAACGACGACGGTCGCGCTGAGCGCAAGCTGGGTGAACCCCCACGCGCTGAAATACAGTCGATTCAGTTCTGCCACAAGATAGCGCAGGACAACGCGGGCCTCATCGTGACCGATGGGAGCGATGGCGCGTGAGAACTCCGCGGTAGGGTCGGACAGCAACCGGTCGATCGTACGAAAGTTCTGCGTCGCCACAAACGCGATCAGAATGGACCCCATGATCCACCCGCCCAACGCGATGATGAGCAGCGCTCTCATCACCCTCCCATCCGATACCCTACACCTGAGCCAGTTCCGGGGTGAGGACCCATAACAATCGGAAGCCTCTTTCAATCTTTACGAGACAGATCATCGTTCCCGTCTCCGGCCGGATAATTTCTTTCTCGCTATCACCCAGCACCAGGGCCGAAATGAGTCGGCTCAGGTGCGGCAGGTGCCCTACGAGCATCAGTGACTCATCGGCATCCTCGATGTCCGCGCGAATCCTCTCCGGTTCGTCGCCAGGCGCAAGGCCCTCATCCTCTCGGATGCCGAGCCGCGGTGCCAGATATTCGGCCAGGATCTCGGCGGTCTGTCTGGCGCGGAGCCTGTCCGAATGACGGATCTGGGCGACTTCAACTCCGACGGCCGAAGCGTATCGGGCCACACGGCGAACCTCCTCGCATCCGTTGTCGCTGAGCGGCTTCGCCGCGTCCTGCAGTTCGACCTTCGACTCGCCATGCCGCACGAGATAGTGCAGTATCGTCCTCTGTGCAGCCATCTTACTTCCGACGATACGTACCCATCAATTCGGCCTGCGCCAGGATGTGGCCGCGTATCGCCTGTTCCAGGTCCTTCTTGGTGGTGCTGGACGGTAGATTCAACGTGGTATCGAGGGCGTACAGCTTAAAGTAATACCGATGGGTGCCGGACGGCGGGCAGGGGCCGCCGTACCCGACGCGATGAAAGTCGGTCGTGCCCTGCTGTGCTCCGTTTTGGAGTGAGGCTGTCTTGGGAAGATTCTCTTCGAGGGTGTGGATGCTTGCCGGAATGTTCCAGATTACCCAGTGGACCCACGTTCCCATCGGCGCGTCAGGATCGTCCGAGATCAGGGCGAAGTTCACGGTTCCGGCGGGAGGATCCGACCAGCTCAGCGGAGGGGAGATATCGCGCCCATCGCAGGTATATGTTGAGGGGATCATGTGACCGGCCTGAAACGCCGAACTCTTCAGCTCCATCGTTGTCCCTCCTGCGCCGATCAGCAGCGCCGC